>CAYUCJ010000037.1:0-15037 GCA_964443285.1 uncultured Desulfobacteraceae bacterium
ATACCGGCGGTTAAGCGGCAAAGTGCCGGCAGTACCAGACCCGATGTGTAAGTCTCTTCACCCGCACTAACCCCCCACTCTAAACCAATTCCACTATTATTATTTCCCGTGAATCCCCACCAGTTAGCAGCGGAGATGTCTATTTGCACAGCGGTACCCAAGAGGTAGTTTGTCGCATCTGTAACCACGGCCGTGTAGTCATGCCCGTTCCAACCCAGAGGCCTATACCTCTGCTCCACAAAAGCTAAGAGGGCAGCTGCGGTCGCTGCTTCGTTATAAGACCCACTTCCATAGGTCCACGATCCATCAGGATTTTGCTGCGATGCAAGCCATGCAAGACCTGCATCAATGGCCGCCTGTTTCTGAGCCTCTGTGGCAGCTTTCAAGCTTGCCGGCGAACACAATAACGCTACGCACAAAAAAAACAAAACCAACTTTTTCATGTCCTTCCCTCCTCTACGTTATTGCACAGTATATTTATTCTGGGTCATTTGTCTAAAGATTCACATAGGAAGAACAAAGAAGACGAAGTGCGATGGATATGACAGTTCTGAGTTCTCCCCATAATTTTCCACCCTAACGCATCCATTTTTTTACGAGACACTTACTGCAATGACGCTTCAATATATATAAGAGCATGTCGACCGTGTCAACGAGACGGGCAAGAGAAGACACAAGAAAAGCACAATATGACAAGAAGTCCCTTTTTTGAAGACAAACTGTAGGTGATTCGGCCTTGTGTGTCAAGCAAGATCCGACTACAGGACGTTGTGGGTGCAACTGTTGGGCGTGAAATGGGGGTGTGGGCCCAGGAAGGGTGTGGAAGTGGAGACAGTGCCAGGCGGCTTGATCTTGCAGGAACGGGGAAAATCGAAGAAATCCGGGTAGAGCTATCCCTTGGACCCATCTGTTCTTCAAAAATCAGGCCATGTAGGCCTCTGGATATTCCGGGTCCACATACAGATAATTATCAGACACCGGAAGTTGAGAATCCGTATAGTCGATATGATATTGTGGAGCCATTGGTGGCGAATTGGCTTTGGGTGGTGGTCTGGCTTTCTGATCCCAAAGTCCCAGGTGCTTGAGTATCTTTTTGATGATGTTCTCATCCTCTATCACACTGATTACTTTCATCTTTCCGGAGCATTTCGGGCACGTCAAGGGGTCCACTTCGTAGATTTTCTGTATCAAACGCGCCCAGTTTTTCCTGTATTGCCTGAACACCACCAAAAAGTGAAGAATGTAATATCTATTCATCATCCTAACCCTGGTGAAAGAACGAATATATAACGAAGCAATTCGAAACTTAGACTTACCTCTGACGGACACTTTTTTGGACCATTCTGATTCCGCTCCACCAGGATGTTAATACGCCTCCGTTTCCGGATGTATTTCTCTCTCAATCCATCGTGTCCAAGAGCTCCATGACTTCTTGATAGGTCTTCAGATCCTTCAGCCAGGCTTCGGGGATCGCCTCAATGCCCAGGTGTGCCCCAAGGATCATGCCCGCCAGCAGGCCCCTGCCGGCGGAATCTCCCCCTGCCATAACATTTTCAATAAGACCCTCCCGCAAATTGTTTTCATATTTTCCTATCAAATGGATGACACTCGGGAAGGCGCCCTCCACATCGCACATCTGTCCGAAATCCAGGATCGCCTGTCGGGTGTCCACCCCGACGCTGTCAAGACCGTCCTCGATCCATCTCTCAAAGGGCTCTTTTTGGAACCCCTCCGCCATGGTACTGCGGATGGCGGAAGTGGGAGCTTCACCACCCAGAACCTTGAAGACCAGCCTTCCAAAGAACTCGGCGCTTTCGATAACCGGCTCGGTGTTGTGTGTAAAGGCCGTTTGTGCACGCGCACTCGCAATGAGTTTGTCCAGATCGTTTCGAAAGCAATAGACGATGGGCGCGACGCGTGCGGCCCCGGCCAGTTCAATGGACGGGGAACCCGCGGATGCCCACGCTTTGCCAGCTGAAATATTTTCGAGGGTCCCTTTGGTGGCTTCATCCAAATAGCCGGTGTAGGATGCGAAAAGGGACTGCCATGCCTTCGCAAAATGTTCCAGATCGAACCCCTTGTTCTCCGAAATGGATCGGAGTAGCACCAGCGCCTGATCACCGTAGTGGGTGAACTCTCCCAGATCCTTGGTGGGATGATAGGTGGGTTTTTCGGGTTTCAGGTACTTTTCGACCCGTCCCCACTTCTTGTCGATAACGCGGGTATTGTATATCCAGTGGACTCCCAGAGACAGGGCGTCTCCTGCGAAGGATCCCAGCACCATGGCCTTGGCTTTATCGTTTATCACGGTTCCTCCTTTCATCGCTGACTGATCCAAACCGTTGCGGTCAGATGCCGTCCCGTCGGCCTTACATTGCGATTCGAAAGGGTTTATCGACAACTTCCGCTTCCGAGCTGTCCTCATGGAGCACCTTTCCGACCACCCTGTTGGTCACCTCCTCCAGATACTCCATCAGCTCTTCATTGATCTTTTGAAACTCCGGCCAGAGTGTCTCATCCACAAAATGCTTCGGGATCCGGGCCATGACGGTCGTGTGCCGCTGGCGGTAATAGCGGTAGGGTCTCAAACCGTAGCGACGCAACAGGGTGACAAAAACCTTTCGGGACCACAGATCTTGAAACGTGAATTTATACTCGACCGGTGGATCTTCCGGTATGATTTCCCGAAGCCTTTTGAGAATGCGTTCCCTGGCCAGGTCTGCGGAAACCCGCTCCCCCTCTGTGGCCGCCCCTGCGAACAGGGCCTCGATTTTCAACAGCTTTTCCATGAGAACAGATTCGTTCATAGCAACTCCGGAACACCTGATGTAACAGTTGATTTACCCCACATGTCCTCATGGTTCAAGGAAATTCAAATGGATCCATTTGTAATTGAGTTGATACTCCGGGCCGCATGATTTAGAATGGAGGCACGGAATGGCTTTTTTTTGAACGGATGATCCCGTTATGTTGTTTGAGATAAACGAAAGGAATGCGCGATGAAAGCGATTCGTGTCAGTGAATTCGGTGATCCGGAGGCCATGAAACTGAAAGAGGTCCCTGATCTCAGACCCGGACCCCATGAAATCGTGGTCCGTGTGTATGCGGCCGGTATCAACCCTGTGGATACCTATATCCGGTCGGGCACCTACCACATCAAGCCGCCCCTGCCCTACACGCCCGGGATGGATGGTGCGGGTATTGTCGAATCCGTGGGCGATCAGGTGGTGGATATGACTGTGGGCGATCGTGTCTACGTGAGCGGGTCGCTTTCAGGCACCTATGCTGAACAGGCCCTGTGTTCGGCGAACCAGGTGCACCCCCTCCCCGATCGTAATTCTTTCGCCCAGGGTGCCGGGGTCAACGTCCCCTGCACCGCCGCCAATTATGCCCTCTTCCATCGTGCCCGCGCATTGCCCGGAGAGACCGTTCTCATACACGGCGCCACCGGGGGCGTGGGCCTTGTAGCGGTCCAGTTTGCCGTGGCCGCGGGAATGATGGTCATCGGAACCGGTGGGACCCAACGAGGGAGGCAACTGGTGGCCGAACAGGGGGCACAACATGTTCTTGATCACCATGATCCGGACTATCAGAGGAAAATCCTGGATCTCACGGGCGGGAGAGGCGTTGATGTCATCCTGGAGATGCTTGCCAACGTCAACCTGGGCGCGGACTTGCAATTGCTTGCCCGCGACGGGCGGGTGGTCGTGATCGGCAGCCGGGGACCCGTGGAAATCAACCCCCGTGACGCCCTGGTGCGAAATGCGGCCATCCTGGGCATGCTGATGATGAACGCTTCCGACAACGAACGGTTGAAGATACACGCCGCCATCCACGAAGGGCTCAAGAACGGCACCCTCCACCCCGTGATAGGGAAGGAGCTGCCCCTCGTCGACGCACCGGAGGCCCACCGCTCCGTCATGGAACCGGGCACCTTCGGTAAAATTGTGCTCATAACATAAGGCATGAAAAGTTGAAGAATAATGAATTTCTGTCTTGACGGATGACTTCTTACTGCGGAAATCGCGGACGGATCTGGCTGCGGCGCCAGTCGGTGCGGTTCAACACCCCACCTGGGTTAGGATCGAAGGTCTCCCGGTCGCTGAAAAGAATGTCCCCGCCTTCGGTCTGCCAACGGTATCGCCCCAGTTCGCCTGAATCAACTTCGACTTCCTTGGTATAGGGATTGATATATTCCTCCTGCCCGGTCAAAGTCAGGTACATGTCGTTTTGGATTTCCGTGTTGGTGCGCTGCTGGTGGTCCAAAATCTGGCGGTCGATTTCTTGAATCTGCCCTTGCACCTTTTGCAGGATATCGGCCCTCTTCAACATACCCCGCACTTCGCCGTTCACCCACCTGGGATTGAGCCTTACGGATCGCATGACGGTATGAAACACCGGTTCCCAGGCAGCATATGCGCTTTCAGGTGCCCGGGCGTAACCGGTTTCGCGATTGGCCCATTCACCTGCGGCAATGGCCCCCTTGTTTTCGATCAGCGTATAAATATTTTCTTTGAAACGCACTCCGCCCTCGTCGTAGGTAACGGTTACCAAAGCGGCATCGCACTGCACCTGTAAGGGCAGGATCAAGGAAGCGGCCCGCTTCTGATGCTTCCGGGCCGGTTCGGGCATGGGTCGGACCTCGACCACCTTCAGATTACGGGCCGATGGATGGTACTTAGGAATGACCACTTTGCGGATGAAGGTCTCCGCCGACATCACCGGTAGGACAGTCATGCCCTGGTAGTTGGAACCCGGCGGAAACAAACCCATCTGACCGGCCGGCATGTGACGAACATCGCAAAAATACCAATCCGGCAATCGTCGAATCATAACACGCCCGGAGGCATCATTCTTGAGGGCCAAATCGATCTTGGCCTCTATGGCATTGCGAGGCCCGCCGGCACGGGTGGGATCCAGCCGAAAAATCCCACCTTCCATCAGCCATCCTTTGGGAACCAGCAGCGTAAAGGCGTTTTCTCGGGGCTCGGCCATACGTCTGAAAACCCGAATGCTAGGCGTCGATTTGGATTTCGGTTTAGGAGCCGCTTCTTTCGCCACTGGGAGGAAAGGAGAAGATGCCGGCGGCGCCGGTGCCGATTTCGTTCTTTCGAAGCTGCCGTCAGCCCCTGCTGATTCCTGGACGACTGCAGGTGTTTCAGAAGCGCTCATGTCCACCGGCAATTCGGCGGCATTCTGCTGCTCTGCCAGGGAGGCTGCCGACTCCGGAGGCGGTGTCGCGGGTAGGCGGCTGGTTTTCGGCGCTGGACGGACCGGGGAGGGCGCTCCTCCATCAATAACCGCCACGTAACGTCCCGCCACCCAACCACTCAGGCCATTCGGAGTGGCAATCTGCAACCAGGCCCCCTGACCGCCCACGATCTGAACCTCTGTACCACCCTTCAGAACAGCCAACGCCGGGCTTTTCTTTGAAGGTGCCTGCCGCACGTTCAACCGATTGACGGCAACCCGCCCCATGGCGGACGCATCAGCTTCGAAGCCGGAAGCCTGGTCCGTCGACGGAATGCTCTGTTCTGCTTCTTTCCCCGCAGCCCGGGGTTGCTCTCTTGGACCGGTAAATCCCCGTTTGATAGTCGCCGTCATGTCGGTAATAGATTGATTGATCTGAGCGCATCCTGCCGGCAATAGAACCGCCAGCACGACAACACCCACGACCCTAACCAAATACCTGTCCATGCTTCCCCGCCCTTTCGCCGTTGCAGGTTCATGAAAATCAGTGTCCGGAGAGCAAGGACACCGACAATCGCAGAGGTTGTTCATTTGAACTAACCGGTCTAATAACATATTGTCCCGAATCGTCAACCGCTTTTTCCTCAGCGTTCGACACGGCAAAGCATAATCTCGAACCGATGGAAAATCGAAACCGCCGACATGGGCTCGATCAGAAATATTTTCCGACATTTCTTTAACGGGGACCCGAATTGAGAGATTAGCCCCCGGCTACAAGGGACCAAACGCTTAACTTGGGAGTATGTTAGCCCATGCGGTTCTATCAACAGCACAGTCTTGCCAACCGTTTGATGCCCTCGTGGATCTGATCAACACTGGAATAGGAAAAATTGAGGCGCATCTCGTTCGTCTTTTGGGTCCCTTCCGGGTAAAACTTGCTCCCGGGGATGAAGGCTACTTTTTGTTCAATGGCGCGCTGAAAAAGCGCATCGGTATCAACCCCGTCATCAAAACGCACCCAGATGAACATGCCCCCTTCCGGAACCGTCCACCTCACGCTGTCGGGCATATGGTTTTTCAGGGCATCCAGCATGGCATCCCTACGAGGCCGGTAGAGATCGATGATCTTTCTGATGTGTTTTCGCATGAACCCCTTTTCGATGAACCTGGCGGTTACGCGCTGGGTGGCGCAGTCGGGACTCACGGTGGTCTTCTGAGCCCATTTGACCATGGGACCCAGCATCTCGGGCGGGCCCGCCGCGAAACCCAGTCTCAATCCGGGCCCCAGGATCTTGGAAAAGGACTTGGCAATGGTGACCCGTTTGGGGTCGTCAAATTCGGTCCGGGCCAGTTCCCACAGGGTGATGATCCTCTCCCCGCTGTAACGGAGCTCTCGATAGGGCTGGTCTTCGAGGATCGGGAGATCGAATTTCCTGGCAATCTCTATGATCCGACGTCGGCGTTCCAGGTCCATGGTCTTTCCCGTGGGATTCTGGAACTCGGGGATCACATAGATGAACTTGACGCGTCCGCCATTTTCAGAAAGCTTTTTGAGCGTCGCCTCTAGCTGAACCGGTATCATCCCGAGTTCGTCCATCTCCACCCCCACCATGCGGGCACCGCAGGCCTCCATGGCGGCCAGGGAACCGGGAAATCCGGGGGCCTCGCAGATGACCACATCCCCAAGGTCCACCAGGGTCCTCGTGAAATAGTAGATGCCGTTGGTGGAGCCCACCGTGATCATGATCTCATCATCTGAAAGGTAGGGGACCTCCTCGAACTCCTTGATGATTTCCTTGAAGACCCGGTCACCGTCGCTGGCCCCGTACTGGAGGACCTCATCACCTTCTTCACGGATGACTCGGGCAAAGAGATCGGCGAGCAGATCCTTTGGGAAGGTTTCCGCGCTGGGGAGTCCTCCTGCAAAGGAGATCATGCCCGGGACCCCCTTGGTCACCTTCAGGATCTGCCGGATGAAGGAGTGCTTCATGGTGGCCGTTGTCCTGGAATACAATTCAGGTATCCTGCTGGTCATCTTCAAGTCAATTTACTCATTTGATATTTGACATTTTTTTGGAATTTGGATTTTGTCATTTGGCATTTGTGAGCCTATCGGTGGAGATTCCATGCACACACAACATCGATCCCCGCCATGGTCAGGGCATCGGCCGTGGAATTGACGGCGTCGTGCTTGTCCAGATAGTTCTGCTCCATGGCATCCATGAGCCCCTGTTTGAGGATCTCCTCTTTGGGCATGAAATAGTCCAGGATATCCGACGGGTGGGCCCGTTCTTTTTCGGTCTCGACGTTTCCCCCCTCATGTTTGGCCGAGATATTGGTCACTGTCTTCGCGACCTCCACCAGTTCATCGCGCCTGTCATAGGGTTGGACGACAATGGATTTCCAGGTCTCGGTGATGTGGTGTTCGAAACGAACGACATCCGTGAACCCCATGGCCTTCCGTATGGCGTCACTGGCCACGATGGTGTCGTTGTTCACCGAGTTGGAGAAGTTGAAGCCGATGAGGCTCGTGGTACCGTCGTCCCGGGAGAAGAGCCGTGCCCCCAGAAGGGTCCATAGGACCGCAAAGGCGTTGTCGTTCCCCATGAAAACGGAAATCTTGAACTCGTTGTCGATCCCGAGTTTGTGGAGCATGTAAGCAAGGAAGACCGTCCCCGGATTGATGTTGAGTACCTGGCGAATGCCGTATTCCGTGTAGTAATGGAGATACTCGTCCACCCACTTCAGGGGATGGTCGTTGGGCTCTCCAATACCACCGAAGTACCCGGTAATGGTTTCCGGTCCGCCCAGGTGGACGTTGGAGCCGTCGGTCCCCTTGGTATCAAGGGTCTCCACGTAGCTGCCACCCACCACTTGCATAGCCGCGGCCACGGCCAGGATATCCCCCTGGTCTTCGGCCTGCTCCTTCATATTCCGGACGCGGATGTACCTGCCCGGCATGAGCTGCTGCCTTTCGATGGCCTGTTTGGCCTCGGCAATGAGCCAGGGGAAAAACTGGAGGGCCGATACTTCCAGAGTGACGGCCTTGTCCTTGTTGAAATCCATTCCGTCGGCCTTCGCTCCCAAGAGTTTTCTCCGATAGTCGGAAACGGACACAAAGGCCCTGTTCTCCCTCTGCTCTTCCAGCCATTGGAGATCCGCCAGGTAGGGGGAGCCCATCGCCTTCAACCGTCCCTTGAGATTTCCAAGATCGCGGGCTTCAGCGGCCTTCCGGTTGATCGCTTCCGGCCCGCCGTATTTGTCCACGATCTTCAGGAGTTCGTTGATAAGCTCGTTTTGGGGGTCCAGCAGGAACTTGTTGATTGCTTCCAATCGGTCCTGTGATATCTTGAGCCGGTCCCTTAAATCAGACATGGTGTGTTCCTCCTTATTCATATTCCCTGATGAGTTCTGAAAGCTTCGCGCCCTCGCCCTTGATCATGTGGTAACAGTGGTCATCGGTGGGGAAGACCCCGTTTCTGACATCACCCACATAGGCCTTGAGAGCGTTGGTTACCACCTCGGCGACATTGGCGTACTGCTTCACGAACTTGGGTGTAAAGGCCGTGAATTGTCCGATGAGATCGGAAACGATGAGAAGCTGGCCGTCGCAATCAGCCCCCGCGCCGATGGAAAAGACCGGGATCTTGAGCTTCCGGGTGATGAATCCCGCCACTTCAGGCGGCACCGCCTCGATGAGGAGCATCTGGGCCCCCGCCTCCTCGATGGCCAGGGCGTCCTCGATGACGAGCCTGGCGGATTCCACGGTCCTGCCCTGGGCCTTGTGCCCCCCGATCTGACCGGAACTCTGGGGCGTGAGGCCGATGTGCCCGATGACCACGACCCCCGCATCGAGAATGGCCCTGATCCTTGAAAGGACCCGTTTCCCGCCTTCCAGCTTGACGGCATCGACCCCGGTTTCCTTGAGGAAACGGATGGCGTTCCTGGCTGCCTCCGCATCGGACACCTGGTAGCTTCCCAGGGGCATGTCACCCACCACAAACGTGTTGGGGGCCGCGCGCCGAACCGCCTCGCTGTGGACGATGCACTGATCCATGGTGACGGGCACCGTGCTCTCATAGCCGTAGACGCACATCCCCAGGGAGTCCCCCACCAGGATCATGTCCATCCCGGCCGCCTCGGCAAACCGGGCGGTGGGGTAGTCGTAGGAAGTGATCCAGGTAATTTTTTCCCCTTCCTTTTTCATTTTGACGAAATCGTGAACCATGAGTTTCTTCTTCTGCATAGCTCTTCTCCTTATTCCTTTGTCGTTGAATCGATAGAAAGGCCCTCGTCGGGCTTGATCTCGGAAAAAATGACGAAGGTCTCCGATTTTCCATAGCCGTCCAGACCGGCGATCTCCGTCTTGACCAGTTTCCCCAGTTCTTCCAGGTCCTTCACCGCCACGTGGAGCAGGTAGTCGAACCGTCCGGTCAGATGGTAGCAGGCCCGGACCCCGTGGAGTTCTCTGACGCCCTCCTCGAACCTCCTGATGGTCTCCGCCTCGTGCCTCTGCATGCTCACGGAAACAAAGGCCTGGATGTTCAACCCCAGTTTCTCAGGGTCGATGATGGCCCGGTAGCCCGTGATCAGGCCCTGCTCCTCCAGCCGGCGAACCCGTTCCAGAAGGGTGGACTGGGCGACCCCCAGTTCCCGGGCCATCTCCGCATTCTTTATGCGGGCGTTCCCCTGCAGGAACTCCACAATATGCGCGTCCAGTTGGTCGATAGGACACCTCCCAAAGAAACCGGCAATCTGCCGCTCTATTTTCGGCTAATTTCTATATTAGCCGTACAATATTCGGAATATCTCGATAATATTCGGATGAAATAGCACTGTCAAGTTTTTTGGACTTTGCCAACCTGATTCTTTTATCAAAAAAAAATATTTGAATTTAGAGGGTGGTTTTGGAAAGAATGGGGAATCGGACCCCTGTGGGGAAATCCCACATCCATCGTGTGCCACGACCTGATGGACGCCACGGGCATCTCCTTTCCGGAGGCCCATCTTAACCCCCGGGTCATGGCGAACCTGGCCGTTGTGGGAGTCGAAACCGACCGGGAAGGCTTTTGACTTGCTTCTATCGACGGTGGTGTCGGTACGGCGGGTGCCGGTCCCAGTAGGGATACCAGAAGGGATCCCACCACGGATTCCATGGACCCCAAGGTCCCCAGAGATATCCGGGGTAGGGCTCATCATAAGTGCGTGTCACTTTTCTCCACAGGTGGATTTCTCTGACCCTTAGGTAGGGATATCGATAGGTTATTTCCCCCAGCCTTCCGGTCTTCTCCCCCTCCACCTTGCCCGCTACCGTCACTTTACGGCCCCTGCTCCAGATCTCACCGTCCAGGAACCCGGGGTAGTAGGCCAGAAAACGCCCGCCTGAACGGTCCAAGTCGACCGGTTCGTCCCATCTGTCCATCCGAGTCTGGTAGACTTCCAGAAGCGTTCCCGATTTCTCGGGGACGGTCTTTACGATCACCCCACCCAGAATCACCGTGCTTCCGCGAAATCGGGAGGGATTCTGACGCAGTTCGGTAAAGGCGATGCCCCGGTCCGCCTCGTCCAGGGTGGCCTGCGACAGGACGTGGGCGCAACCCGAAAAAAGTGTCAAAACCATGAGCAGGATCAAACTCTTTTTCATTGTTTCTCCTCAAAAGCTCTTTCCGAAGCCAAACCCGAAATAAAATCTGGGCGGGCTCGCGGGCTCTTCCCTGGGCCAGAGGTAGATTTCTTTGCCGGCGATCACCGGGTAACCATAGATCGTTTGCCCCAGCGGGCGCACTTCCTTCCCCCGGATGGTCCCTACAACCGTGATCTGACGTCCTTTACTGTAGATGGCCGGATCGAGAAAACCGCTCGATTCGACGATGAATCTGCCCTTAGAAGCCGCCTCTGTGGATGGCCTCTTTCTGAAACCTAAAGGGCGTTGGAGGACCAGGATGACGGTCCTGCCCTGCAGGGTCTCCGTTTCGATGATATCGCCCCCCAAAAGGACGGTTTTCCCCGTGTAAGCCTCAGGGTTCTCCAGGATCTCCTTAAAATGGAGGCCCTCATCCACCTCCTGCAAGGCTTCTTGGGAGATGACGTGGGCGCAACCCGTCAAGACAAAGATGCCTATGATCAAAAATGTTTTCATCATCTTCATGACGTTACTCACCCGGCTCGAGGTATTTCATTCGACCGATTTCCGGATCGGCATCTAATATGAAAATATAAGGCCCCCTTTGTCTAAGATCAAATTTCTCAATGTTCGCGTATTAATCCGGATTTCTCACACCCAAGAAAGGTATTAGGCTGCCGACGATGCGGTGAACGGTGAAAAGGAGCAGGCTACTCCCTCTTCGCGATTCCGGGCAGGATTCCCTTGAGGTGCGGGAAGCGTCCTCGCCGTGGGGGAAAAAAAGCGACTACATGAAGAGGTGGTTAAACTGGGGATCAACGGTCAGCTCGGTTCCTTCTTTTGAATATCCACAAATCCTTCGTCCGCGTTGATCGTCACAAAATCCCCGTTTTTGATATACTCGAAAGGATCCTCTTCAAGCTCATGGACCATCGGTGTTTCCGTGATGATGGCACTGATCGCTACCACCCCTTCCGCCTTCACATTGATGATGCCTTGGGGCGCGTGGCCCCGCTTGAACGCGGCATAGAACTGCCACGAACCGGTCGTTGAACCCTTGCCCGTGGGAAAGACAAGAATTTTGCCCTCCACGCTCTGTCCCTCCAGCTCGTGACCAAGTTCACGGATAATTCCCGTCTCGGGATCCATTCCACCGGTAAAGGATATGGCCGTCCGGGAGACAATGGCTTCCCCCTTCGCTATGCCCGGCACAACCGTTTTCGCTTTGATTTTCATTACTTCCTTCCTTCCCATCTGCCCGACACGGCCGAGTCGACACATTCCTTTGTGGAACCGAACCAGGTGTCCATGGCGAACAGGTTGTGTGCGTAGTAACTGCCCCTTGCGGAGTTCATTGCGAGCACTCGTACGCCCTGCTCCCTCAGGTACAGGTGGGGGCCGTCCGCCGCGCCCACATCCGCCACCACACGGACCCCTCCGGCACGGAGGTCGGCTAGAAGGCCCATGCGTTTACAAAGAGTTTTGACCCATGCCGATGTGCAGATCCAGAGCCGGGTCTCGGGGTGGACTTTGCGGTCGCCCAGCAGATCGGCAATTTCCGCAACTTCCTGGATGGAGCACTGGGGGCAGCCGAAGATCACCATATCCACCTTTTCCTCTGCACTGCTGGAGATATCCAGATAGGCATGGTTTACCTCTTCCTGGGAGGGTGTGATTTCAGGGAAGGGAGGAGGGTCTCCTCCAAATGCGGCCTCCGCGGTCATGGCCTCCGGGGTGATGCCTACCAAGTGAACCAGCCCGGTCGCTCCGGTCACGGTCAGGGTGTAGAGGAGACCCTTGATCTCCTCAATGGCCATGTCACGGGGAAGGTTCACGAATACCGGAATTCTCGTCCCTACGATTTTTCCCAGATGCCAGCCCAGGGCCTTGTAGTCGGCCGGGCCGTAGTTTTCCAAGTCAAGCCTGCCCACATCGATGACAAGTTCACCTTTCCGGTTTTCATCCAGATGCAGTCCCCACCCGGGAATGGCGCCCGTTATGGCCGCTGCGAGGGCCACGTGGTCACCATCCCTGTTGGACCTGGCCCCGATCACCGAGTTGGCAAACACCTGGCTTCCTGAAGAGGCCCAGGCGATGTGATCCCCGAACCGGGGCACGTTCCCCACCAGGTAGTGGTGGCAGGAATAGGTGAGGGTTACCCCGAGGGATTTCAGGGCGTTATGAATCCTGTTTTGTCTTACCTGATAGGCCATGGGAATACTGAGTTCATCGGTCTCTTCAAAGTCATACATTTCCGGGTTCTTGGTCGTAAATACTGTTACCCTGGTTCCTTCAGCCGCAAGGTCCTCCAGCCACTCTATTCCCTCGTCCATGAGCACCGGGAAGTTGCCCGCAATATGCACGCTTGTCACCGGAATCAGTCGTTCAGCCAGGTAGCACTTCCCGTAGGCAACCAGAATTTCCATTGCTTTCCGGGCCCCCCGGCCCTCTTTTCCGTCCAACATTCTTTTCTGTCTCTCGTTCAGTTCCATGGTCTCTTCCTAAACCGTCAACCCTCATTCAGAGATACACCCGGGGTCAAACCGCGTACTTCCGAAGATCCCGCTTCAGGATCTTCCCCTGGGGTGTTTTCGGCAGCTCTCGGAGAAAAATCACCTTTTTCGGCGCCTTATACGAAGCCAACCGCTCCTTGCAGAACCGGATAAGCTCCGTTTCGTCCGCCTCATGACCCTCCTTCAGCCGGATAAATGCGGTCACCGCCTCCCCGTATTCTTTATCCAGCAGTCCGGTAACCCCGCACTCTTCAACGGCGTTGTGCCTGTAAAGGACATTCTCCACTTCCGTCGGATAGACGTTCAACCCCCCGCTTATGATCATGTCCTTTATCCTGTCAATGATGTAGAGATAGCCCTCCTCGTCCAGCCGGCCCAGGTCTCCGGAATGCAGCCACCCGCCTGCCATGACTTTTGCGCCTTCTTCTTCTCTGTTGAAATAGCCTTTCATGACATTGGGGCCCCGGATCAGAATCTCTCCCTCCCCTCCACCCACCACCTCATTTCCGTTCACGTCCACGATCTTCACCTCCACGACCCCGGCAGGGGTGCCCACGGATCCGATCTTGTGCCTGTACAGGTGGTTATAGGTGACAAGAGAGGACGTTTCCGTCATGCCATAGGCCTCATGGATGTTCAATCCGAAGATCTCTTTCCATTGCCGGATAATTTCCGATGGCATGCTCGTTGCCGCTGAAAACGCGTAGCCTATTGATGCCAAGGATTTGTGACACTGCGGATTGTTGAGAAAGCGGATGTAAACCGTCGGGACCGCATACAGGCGTGTGACCCTGTTCTTCTCGACGGATGAAATGATCTCGTCCATATCAAAGCCCTTGTGCAAGACAAGCGTTGCGCAGGCGTAAAACATTGAGTTCATAATATGATTGCCCGCGAAAACGTGATTCAGGGGCATGAAACAAAGCCCTGCGTCCCCGGAAACGGTCCTTTCATGATAGCAGACGTTCTGGGCCGTGTAGAGGAGGTTCTCGTGCGTGAGCATTGCCCCTTTCGGTGTTCCTGTTGTTCCTCCGGTGTAGAGGATCACGCACGTATCGTCAGGCCCACAATCCGCACCCCGAAAGGACGCGACCGCGCTTCCCTTGATGTCGCATAAGGTTGACAGGGTAGGGTCCTTTTCGATAACAAGCACTTCCTTGACACAGGGGAGCTTTTCTTCCTCGGGTATATTCGGTAGGAGGGCCTCGGTAGTGACCGCCATCGCGGGTTTGGAATCTTCGAAGATATGCTCCAGTTCGAAGCTTCTGTAAGCGGCGTTCACACACACTACGGTGGCGCCCAGTCTCACCACTCCGTAATAGATCATGATCCACTCAGGCCGGTTTTCGGCATAAAGGGCCACCCTGTCACCCTTATCTACGCCCAATGCTTTCAGATAGGATGCAACAAGATCAATACAAGCGTCCAGTTGCCTGTAGGTAAAGCCCATGTTTCCGTATAAGACGGCCTTGTTCTCAGGGAAATACCTGGCTCCTTCCCTTATCATGTTGGAAAGATTCACAACTCCTTCTCCGTATGGGCAGGCGTTAGTTGTCCTTATCCCATCTTAATTCTTTGTTTTTAATAGGAATGTCCGGGAGCCCTAGGTATGTGGCTCCCGGAATAGTATACGGCAGCGCCTATTTCTTTGTATAGATGTGGCGCAATGGGTAGAGACCCACCTTTACCACTTTCCCGTTCTGGACCTGAT
>CAYUCJ010000038.1:0-5833 GCA_964443285.1 uncultured Desulfobacteraceae bacterium
GCAGCTTTAACAGCAGCGCCGTTTTTAAATGCTGGGCTACCGGGTAGAGTGCGTGACTCACCGTATCGGCAGGTGCGGTGATTCCTACCTGAACGGTGGCCGGATTCCGCAGGACATCCCCGGCCAGGCGACGGATTTCAGGGGGCATGGTGGCCGAGAAGAGCAGTGTCTGGCGCTTTGTTGGAAGATGTTTCAGAATTCGCCGGATATCAGGAATAAACCCCATGTCGAACATCTGGTCGGCCTCGTCTATAACCAGCACTTCCAGTTGGGAAAGGTCGATGGTGGAACGACCAATGTGGTCGAGAAGCCGGCCGGGGCAGGCAACTACAACGTCGGCATCTTTCAGCTTTTGAATCTGGGGATTAATACCTAGGCCACCGTAAACAGTAACACTTCTTAGGCGCGTCCTACGCCCCAGCGTTTCTATGGCCTGATGAGTCTGTTCGGCCAGTTCACGGGTGGGGGCGATTACGAGGGCGCGAACGCATCCGTATTTACCACCCACCAGTCGATTGAGTATCGGCAGAACGAATGCCGCTGTTTTACCGGTTCCCGTCTGTGCCAGACCCATCACATCACGACCACCAGACACATGAGGGATTGCCTGAGTCTGAATAGGAGTCGGGGTTTCATAACCCGCCGCTGCAACACCTGCGGCAACGGAGGGATGGAGATTAAATGCTTCAAAGTTCAATGAATGCCTTCTTTCTGCGTTCCAATAAAAAAAGCCCCGGAGTTATTCCGGGGCTTACGTGATTTTCAGTTACAACCAGGAACATGGTTAATTTTGACTACTATACAGACAGTCGAAATCGCTGTCAAGTTTATTTTTCAATATTTTTCATCAAAATACAATATATTTACGGATAAACACTAAATATGTTTTGCCTCAGCAACCAATTTGTCAAACTTTTCGACTTCCACTACCGGTGATGTGGTAAAGGAGATACCTGTCAACTTATTCAAGGCAATCGAAGTTGCCATTGCTTTTTCCGCATCAGGAAAATCTAATGTAAAAACAAGGTCATGCTCTCCGAGCACGGCATACATGGAGATAACCTTTCCGTCGTGCTCTTTGATCAATTTGACAGCCGTGTCTGTTCGTTCGGCACTGATTCCTTTAAAGGCCTCTGAGGAATACTTTCCGAACATCAAGAATATTGGCATGGCGGTTCCTCCTTTCTTTTCTCAGGTATTCCCTATTAGGTTGAAGGGTATATGAAAAGGATGGATACCTCTCTTTTTGCTAATGGTGCTAATCGCGTTTGGCCTTGTATTTCTTCCCTATGTTCCAGGCTGCGGCCACCGGTTCTCCCAGGTTCCAGTAGGACGTATCCGGTTGTGAGAGAATCAGCGGGTTCATTTTTCGAAAGTCCAGTTTTCCATCAGTCAGGAATTTCTGTTCGGTGTAGGCTCCCATGATTTCGCCTATGAAGATCTCATTCAAACTGCTCTCCACGACTTCCACCAGCTTGCATTCCATACACAAAGGACACTCTTTGATCATTGGGGCTGTTTTCAACTCCCCATAGAAAAGCTCAAAGATCTCCGATTTATCGCTTTTCTTGCCCGATACAATTCCGCAATAGTCAGTCACCTCCACCATATCCACCGACGGCAGGCAAACGCTGAAGGCCTTATTCTCTTTGATTCCCGGGTTGGTGTGATGGCCCCTCCCGAGGGCAGCGGCAATCCTTGGCGGTTTATAGCTGACCATAGTGAACCATGCGATGGTCAGAAAATTGGGCTTACCGCCCACATGAGCTCCCACAAGGGAAACAGGCATGGGATACGCAGGGATCGTTGATCCCAAATTGATCTTCTCCATTTGATATAACCTCCATTATCTTTTTTATCTATCGTGAGAACTGATGCTTCTTCTAATCTACCATCAAACTCGAACAAATTCAAACAATCTGCAAAACCATACCTTCATCACGAGAACCTTTGTTTTACAATTCTGGAAGCTTTGTTTCCAATGTCCTTTTCGGCAGAAACAGGAGAAGTGCCACACTGGTAAAAGTTAGAAACTATTGGATCAGCGGATACCCGTTTGCAGGGACGATGGGCATGATTCGGGGGGAACACCTATGCATAACAGGCAGTTCCCGAGCATGGAAGCTTTTTTGCAGATTTGCTGGATTTGTTTATCCGTTGTATGAATCTTTTATTCATGGTAGTGGTGATACCAGTACTGAACGCCATCCCTTGGACAAGGTGGTTTTCCTATCGGTTGCCGAGATACCAATTGCCTTGCCTTTACGCCACGACGGCCCCTGCTTTTCTACGGATCCACGCCGGTGAAGATGTTCTTGGTTTTCGGACCATCTTGGAGCAAAAAATCTGATGGAAGTCTTTGTGGCACGACAGCCCATATTTACCAAAAAGTTGAAAATCTATGGGTACGAACTCCTCTTCCGGGAGGATATGACCAACGTCTTTCCCGGCACAGAGGGGAATGAAGCCACGTCCAAACTTCTCAGTGACAGTTTTTTCAATATCGGTGCGGAAAGCATTACAGGTGGGAAGAGGGCATTTGTCAACTTCACGCAAGAACTGCTTGTCCGGAAGATCCCGATGATGTTTCCAAAAGAAAAAGTCACGATTGAAGTTCTGGAAGATGTCCAACCCATCGACGAAGTCATTGCTGCGTGCCGGGAAATGAGCAGTGCCGGTTATCAAATCGCCCTGGATGATTTCCTCTACCGGCCCGATTTGGATCCTCTGCTGGCCTTGTCCAAGCTCATAAAAATCGATTGCGCTGCCACCTCTCGCAACCAACGGAAAGAAATCATCAGCTCGTTAGAAGCCTATCCAGTAAAGTTTGTGGCCGAAAAAATTGAAACATATGAGGATTTCCAGGAAGCAGCTGAGATGAGCTTTCACTATTTCCAGGGATTCTTTTTTAGCAAACCCCAGGTTTTCAGAAGTAAGGATATTTCCCCCCAAAAAATGAATATGCTTCGCATCATGGCGGAGGCAAACAAGGAGGACTTTGAATTTGAAAAGATAGAGGAAATGATTTCCAGAGATGTATCCCTGTCATACAAACTCCTCCGTTATATCAATTCGCCCTATTTCAGGCGCCTTTGCGAAATTTCTTCCATAAAGCAGGCCGTAGTTTTGCTGGGTGAGCAAGGTATCAGGCAGTTCATATCCCTCATTGCCCTGGCAAACCTGGCATCGGAAAAACCAAATGAACTGATTCGTTCCTCCATTGTCCGAGCCCGGTTCTGCGAACTCCTGGGAAAGTCCTGCAATCATCACCTTGACACATCGGGCCTCTTCACTCTGGGTCTTTTCTCGCTTATTGATGCCATCCTGGATGATACAATGGATCGAATCATGGAAAGGCTTCCGCTTTCAACGACAATAAAATCAGCTCTGATAGAAGGGGCAGGCGATTTGGCGACCTTTTTGAACCTCGTATCAGCTTACGAGATGGGCCGTTGGTCCCGGGTTTCAGAGGCAGCCGGAAAATTGGGGGTGTCTGAAGAAGTGATCCCCGGCCATTATATAGACGCGGTGGGCTGGGCGGACAGCTATTCAGGAGTTTGAGGTATCTGCAAATCAAAAGCCCAGATCCGAAGGATTGGCTCTAATGTATTAATTCTTTGAAATAGGACCGAAATCTTCCAATTTCATGATCCCCTTCTTTTCTTTGGAATTCTGCTATCTCTCTGATTCGGGTCTTTCACCCCCACCGACCCGGGATTTCGTGCATACCAGGATGTAGAGCCCGGGCTCGTCGATGAAGGTCTCCATTTCAAACCCGAAGGGTCTGAATAGAGCACGGGCTTCGAGCTTTTCCGGAAATTCATCAAGAGGGAATGGGACACTTCCTTTTATTGAAGCAATGAATGCTTTACCCAGGGGATGACTGATGACCATGCGCTCTTCAGGTTTCATCATCCTGCAGATATTCGTGAAAGCGCCTTTTTTGTCCACGATGTTGGGGTAACAACCATTCAGGAAAACGGTATCGATACTGCCGTCCTTCAATCCGAGATCCCGAACATCCGCCTTGACGGTCTTCACGTTGCGGTAGTTTTTTCTCAATTGTTTCAGCATAAGCTCCGAAAGGTCGCAGGCGTAAATGCGGCCGGGCCTGCATTTCCTGATAATGGGAATCAAGATTCCCGTGCCGGACCCCACGTCAAGAATGGAATCACCCTTGGCGATCTTTCCATGCTCCACGATTTTCTCGAGACGTTTCGTCACGCCAGCAGGCAATGGCGGTTCAAAGAGGTAATAGAGCTCGTCAAATGAATCCTGCTGGAGCCTGTTAACCCTCAGGACTTCCTCGTCACCGACAGTCCCAAAAGTTGTCAAAGGAGGCTTTGCGGTATCGTTGGGGTGTGGGGGCATTTATATAAAGGGTGAAATGCAACCCTTGGATTTGTCGGAAAACCTAAAATCCTGAGTTTCGGTTTTCCTAAGTGAAAAGACCATGGACATGACTTCTTGCGATTCCATTGATCCACGGAATGTTATAGGATCTGTTCCAGGCTCTTGTAATTCTTGGTATTATAGAATTTCTCCACATCGACGAGTTTCAGGCGGTCGAGGGCCATTTTCAGGGAGACCGAGGTGATTTCCCCCTGTCTGAAGCTCACCATGCGCCCAAAATCTTCGTTGACGATCATATCAATGGCCGCAATTCCGAATTTTCGTCCCATACGGCGATCGTAGGCCGTCGGCGAGCCACCTCGCTGCAGATGCCGCAGGGCCACATAGCGCACTTCCAATTTGGACTCTTTCTGGATCTGCTCCGCAAGAAAACCGCCGACTCCCCCGAGATAGTAATGGCCAAAGCCATCCTGACCCCTTCGCTCGCGGATTTCCTCCATACCCCTTGGCTTTGCCCCTTCCGAAATGAGCACGATGCTATAGCGCTTTCCGGATTTCTTCCTCATTTTCAAGAGCTCGATCACCCTTTCCAGGACAAAATCGTGTTCAGGAATCAGGATGACAGCCACACCTGCCGCCTCCCCTGCCTCCAGGGCCAGCCAACCCGCCTTTCTCCCCATGCACTCCACCACAAATATGCGGCTGTGCGAACCGGCTGTGATGCGCAACCGGTCAACATCTTCCGTTATGATATTGACGGCAGAATCAAACCCCAGGGTATAATCCGTGCCGGAAAGATCTCGATCGATGGTCTTGGGGATGCCCACGATCTTCATGCCCCTCCTGGACAGATTGTACGCCACGCCCAGATTATTGGGCCCCCCAATCACCACAAGCGCATCCAGTCCCAGCTTCTTGTAGTTTTCAATAATCGTCTCGGACTGGTCTTTCTTCGGGTCAAAAGGATTGATCCGGCTGGTTCCTAGTCTGGTTCCGCCATACCTGTCCCATGTGCGAACCGCTTGGGAATCGAGGGGCATGGTCCATCGTTTGACGCTCTCCTTTTTGTCCGGCTTCATCTCCGCCAGGCCCTTCCAGCCGTCCAGGATGCCCGTTATCTCAAACATCATTCCTCTTCTGGCCGCGAGATCCTTATCCAGGGCGGAATAGACGAGCCAGTGAATCGTACTGTTAATGCCGGGGCAATCGCCTCCGGCTGACAGAACTCCCACTTTCGTTTTCATTGTTTGCCTCCCGATTGAGCTCAATTGCCCTCTGTCTTACTCCAGTGAATATATTAGAACAGAATTGCCGTGTCAAGGAATCGAAATTCAAACACATTTCGAAATTTGATGACTTTGTAAAGCGTCCAAAGACGGACTTTTTGCGATTCCATCAAATTTAGACTTGTCAACAGCCTCCGTTGTCTGTTAGACGGAAAGCATCTCTAGAGGGGGCGACAGCTTACGAACGCACTTCA
>CAYUCJ010000038.1:5933-10022 GCA_964443285.1 uncultured Desulfobacteraceae bacterium
GCACTGACGTGGTGGGTGATCGTGGGGACCTTTCCAACGGGATTCATCGGGCTCTTCTTCCGGCACCCGCTGGAAGACCTCTTCGGATCCGTTTCCCTGGTGGGCGTCATGCTGCTCGTTACGGGAGGCATTCTAGCCCTGACGCGGCTCGCCCCTGATGACTCCCGGCGTGGGCGAAAACTTGGCTACATGGCAGCCCTGACCATCGGCACCATTCAGGGGCTGGCCATCATTCCGGGGATCTCACGATCCGGTGCCACCATCGCCTGCGGCCTCCTGCTGGGACTGGAAAGAGAAACGGCAGGGCGTTATTCTTTTCTTCTTTCCATTCCGGCGATTCTAGGGGCTTTGGTACTTCAACTGCACGGCGCTGATATTTCCCACGTGGGCATCTGGCCCCTGCTATCCGGCTTTGCCTTGTCCGCCCTGACCGGCCTCCTGGCCCTGAAGCTGCTGATGGGCATGGTGCGGAAAGGACAGCTGGCCTACTTTGCCCCCTACTGCTGGGCCCTGGGGTTGGTCATTCTTCTTGTCATGACCTGAACACCATCACTGACTTAACTTGCCCCGCTTCCGTGATTCCCTAATCCCAGCAAGTTGAACATCAGCATGATCCGCGTTCCTTCGTTCTCCCTTTCCAGGAAAAGCTTGGCTCCCCAGCACTGGCTTTGGTACCCCAGCCAGTAACGGGTCAGGAGACTGTAATCCACCATCATGTCTCTCCCGAAAGATACTCCCGTTGAAAAACCGTAAGGCAGGTTCAGGTCCCACGAGAAGTTCAAGGTCCTGGTGATCCGCTTTTCGTAGATATAATCCAGGCGGTACCGGTCCTTTCTTCCACCCATCCTCTCTACCAGGAGGTTCAAACTTAGTGTCCCTGTGGTGATCTCGTGTGCATAATGGTCCCACCGGCCGCTTCCCCTGAGGTCCAGGTTGCTGAAAGGCGTGATCACCAGAGTGGCCGCCAGGGGGGTCAACGGTTCCTGTTTTTCTCCCGCGGGTTTTTCCCGGGCGGCCTCATCAAAATCGTATCCCTGGGTTAGGATCAGGTTGGCCCATTGGCGGTAACGGACATGTCCCTTCTTATCTTCCAACCTGGCGTCCAGAAAATTCTGGAGAGACAGGGAAAGCTGGTTGATCCTGCCCTCCTGGTCAAAGGCTTCAAACCAGGGTTTTTGATCCGTGTCCCCGTGTGGGACCCTGTAGCGGTAGCTGAAGATCGGCCGGATACGGTGTTTCACTCTCCTTGCGTTCCCCCAATTCACACCGTAGGTTCTCTCAAGGCTGGTGGATACGCTCAACCCCGCATCGTATGCCCCCTTCACGGCGTTCCCCTCGGCCCCGCCATTCGGGTTCTCCAGCCATTGACTGTCGAGGGTATATCTCAATGACGGTTCCACCTCCAGAGTGTCACCCATGATCCGCCAGGGGAATCTCATCTCGGGCGAGAGAGACATCCTGTTGCCCCTTGTCCCCTCCTCCTGCCAGATGTAGTCGTAATCCGAGTTCAGGCTCAGGAACAGGGGCCAATGATTGATCTGGCCCGGCAGGGACATGAAGTTCAGTCCTGCCAGCGGTTGCGGGGTTCTGTCGCGGGGAGGGTCTTCGGGGCGCTGGTGGTAGCTGGAAAGGGCCTGGAGGCTTTGGTTTTCGCCGTCCATGCTCAGTCTCAAGGCAGAGCGCCTGGTGGGGGAATACTTATCCTCCACCGGACGCCCGGATACTTCCGAAAGATCAGGGCGGACCTCATAACCGAACAGCCCCTCCTCGAATTCCCTCAAGTAATCCTGGTCACTTACCAGATCCAGATCCAGGCGCGCCCTCAAATCCGGAAGAAGCTGCTGGTCCGCCCGCCCCCGGAGCCAATAGCGGGTCTGGTTGTTTCGTTCAAAAGGACTGAGTTTCTGTTCGTCCGGATCAGCCAGATCCTTTTCCTCCTTCTTGTCGCGAAGTACGTCCGCCAGGAAATTTCCTTCCGACCCCTGACCTGCGGCATAACGGAATTCCAGTCCCTGCATATATCCCCGACGGCTCATGTAATGTTGATAAAAAGTGGCATCCATCTGGTCTGAGACGGCCCAGAAAAAGGGGATCTCCACATCAACACCGTTGCGGCTGGAAAAACCCAGTCTGGGGGGCAGCAGTCCCGTCTGTCGTTTGGTTTTCGCCGGAAAAATCATGTAGGGCACATACAACAAGGGCCAGTCTCTGACCCGGAAAGCAGCATGCTCGATCTCACCGTACCCTTCCAGGGTCACCCGGACTTCGGAACCTGTTATGCTCCAGTCGGGGTTGTCCCCGTCGCAGGTGGTAACGCGGCACTTCTTGACCACATAGGTGTTTTCCCCCACCTTCTCCATGGTGTCACCACTGATGTAGTAGTGGTTTTCTTTCAGAAACAATCGACCTTTTTCAATGGTGCCGGTCTGTTGCTTCAAATCAAAAGTTCCCTTTTCACCTGTCAGGATGTCTTCACCGCTCACGAGGCGAACATCTCCCGTAACCTCGACAATGCCCGTCCGCCTGTTGTAGACCGCCTCCGCAGCCGAAAGTCTCTGATTCCCCCTGACGATCAGGACATCTCCTTTTGCATTGAAAACGCTCTCCTTCTCGTCAAACGAGAGACTTTTCGCCGTAATCTTCCATGGGAACTTTTCGTCGCCCGAGAACCTCTCCTTCGGTAGCAGCGGTTTGGCATCAGCCAGACAGGTGGAAAAGAGAATACAGAAAAAAACCCCTAATGCCAGCCGGCTACTGATTTTGGCCCGCCATGTCCCGATACGGAAAGTCTTAGCAGTCATTCGGCTCACATTCTCCCAAATCATCCTTTTTGTAGCGTTCCGGATTGAAATAGGGCAACGCCTCTCCAACCGTGAAAAGGGATCCGCAAACCACCACCATATCGGTGGCGTCTGCGAGCTCTCTGGCCCGGTCCAGGGCCGCAGAGAGGTTCTGCCTGATTTCCCCCGGTCTCTCGAACTTGGCTCCCTCAGCCATCAGTCTCTCAGGCACTGCCGCACGGTAGTATTCCGGGCGAGTGTAGATGATGTAATCAGCCAGGGGCGCTATCCACTTAAGGATGCCTGAAATGTCCTTGTCATCCATGACCCCTATGACCAGTATCAACCGGTGATACTGGAAAACGCTCCTGATGGCCGCAGACAGTGCGCGGGCCGCTCCCGGGTTATGGGCCCCGTCCAGGAGGATGGTCGGCTCCCGGGAAACCACCTGCAGCCTCCCCGGCCAGGACACCTTTTCAAGGCCCCTGCGCAACTGACGTTCAGAAACAGGGAAACCTTTCTTCTCCAACAGCTCGGCTGCGGCCAATGCCATCGCGCCATTTCGCGCCTGAAAAGGCCCTCTCAGGCCCAGGTCAAGACCGTTCAGTCGCCGTGTTATACCGTAGTAGTGGAGGCCCGATGATGTTGTGCGATAACGGATTTGTTCACCTATTTTCCAGCATGGTGCATCCATCTCTTCGCATCGGGCCTTGAAAGTCCGCACAACCTGCGGCCTGACGGCACCTGTGACCAGATCCACGCCCTTCTTGATGATCCCGGCCTTTTCCATAGCAATATCCGTCACCGTTTTTCCCAGATAGTATTGATGCTCCAGGGAGATATTGGTGATCACCGAGACCAGCGGGTGGATGATATTCGTGGCATCCAGCCGGCCCCCCATGCCCACTTCCATGATGGCCAGGTCCGTCTTTTCTCTAGCAAACCAAGCCAGTGCCATGGCCGTGGTCGCCTCGAAAAAAGTGGGAGGCTCCTCGCTTACGGTCGCCCGCTTCAGTTCTTCAATAAGGCCCGCGGAAACCTCCCGGGACATCTCCGTTCCATTGATTCTGAAACGCTCGGTGAAACGAAGCAGGTGGGGCGATGTGTAGACGCCGATCTTATATCCAGCTTCGCTCAGTACCGAAGCCAGGAAGGCGGCGACTGACCCCTTGCCGTTGGTCCCCCCAATGTGCACATATTTCCGACCCCGGTGCGGATTCCCCAAGGCTTTGAGGATATTCGAGGTCTTGGACAGCCCGAACTTGATACCGAATTTTTGCAGACTGTACAAGTAGTTAACGGCTTCTTT
>CAYUCJ010000038.1:10122-15006 GCA_964443285.1 uncultured Desulfobacteraceae bacterium
TTTTTCTTCAGAGAGGCGTTGAGTCCGCTTTTCATTCCCCCGAGGGGTTTCATCCGCAGGGACGGGAATCCCGATTCAAGGGAAAGGGTCTCCTCGGGAAGCGCCCGGATGAAAGAGGACAACCCGTTCCTGACACCGTAGCCCGCGGCCTGCCACGCGGGGCCCGTTTCCTGGCCCGGATAACAGAGGATCAACTGGTCTTTTGCACGCGTCGCCGCCACATACATCAATCTACGCTCCTCCTCCAGGGCGGCTTCATTGTTGTAGGCCCTTGCCGGGGGAAAACGCCCCTCCATCACCCAGATGATGAAGACCACCGGCCACTCCAATCCCTTGGCGGAGTGCACCGTGGAAAGGGTCAGCGTGTTTCTCTTGCCTTTTTTATCCAGATCTGCGGAACTTGTCGGTGGTTCAAGGATGAGGTCATCCAGAAATTCCCTCAATTTTTTGTAGCGACCGGCCATGGGGAGCAGCTGTTCGAGTTCCTTGGTCCGTTTAGGAAAGTCGTCAAACTTCTGCTCCAGGATGGGGGTGTAGTAAGCCATGACTTTTTCAACCGCCCCTTTGG
This sequence comes from uncultured Desulfobacteraceae bacterium, assembly GCA_964443285.1. Classification (GTDB taxonomy): domain Bacteria; phylum Desulfobacterota; class DSM-4660; order Desulfatiglandales; family Desulfatiglandaceae; genus CAYUCJ01. The sequence goes on from CAYUCJ010000038.1 coordinate 10,691, forward strand.
GGGTAATCCCCTTTTTGCCTAGTGCGGCCAGGAGCGCTGAAAGGGACTTGAGCCCTTCCGAGCCCTTTCCGGCCTGTGGCCATTTACCGACCTCTGCAGGTTTCTTGTCCTCGCTTGTCATCCACTGGATGATCCGGCTGCTTTTCGCATGGCCCACATTCTTCAGAAGCCTCAGGATTCTTCCCCAGCTCACCAGATCGCTTCTGTTGACCACCACTCGCAGGTGTGCCAGAAAATCCTTTATGTGGGCGGACTCCAGAAACTTGAACCCGCCGTACTTCACGTAGGGGACGGACTGCCGCGCCAATTCCACTTCCAGTTGGAATGAATGGTAGCCGGCTCGGAAGAGTACGGCGAAATCCGATAGGGACCTTCCATTATCGATCAATTTCCGGATAACCTGTACGACATATTGGGCCTGCCTCGGTTCCGTCCTGTTGTCCACGACCTTCGGTTTTTCTCCTCCAACGCGTCGGGTGAAGAGACACTTGGTGTATTTTTCCCCGGCCTGCGCCATCAGGGCGTTGGTAAAGGTCAGTATGGGTTGGGTGGAGCGGTAGTTCTCTTCCAGTTTGATCATTTTCATCTCTGGAAAAAGCCTTGAAAAATCAAACATGTTGCGGTAATTTGCGCCGCGGAAGGAGTAGACGGACTGGCTGTCGTCACCGACCACCATCACATTGCGGTGCTCATGGGCCAGCCACTTTACGATATCGGCCTGGATGGTGTTGGTATCCTGGTACTCGTCCACCATAATGTACTCGTATCGCTCCCCCAATTCCTTCCGGACCGCCGCCTCCTGTTCGAGGAGCTTGCGCAGATAGAGGATCAGATCATCGTAATCCATCATCTGGTGGCTTTTCTTGTACCCCCGGTAAAGGTGGGCGAGCCTGTCCACGACGTCGAGCACGTGAAGGAATTGTGCATATTCCTCTTCCATGACCTCTTCGAGAGATCCGCCCAGGTTGGCCGCTTTGCTCAGGACATTGGTAAGGGTCCTCGTCTTTGGAAATCGCCCTGCGCCTTCGGCCATGTGATTTTCCCGCACCAGGGACTGGACGACCTCTTCCATGTCCGAACGGTCGAGAATGGTGAATCCCGGATCAAAATCCAGCAGGCCGGCGTAGGAGCGCAATACCCTGTTCGCCAGGGAGTGGAAAGTACCCCCTGATACAAACCTGCACCTGGGGTCCGAAAGTCCAGCGGCCCGCTCCAGCATCTCCCCGGCCGCCTTCCTGGTAAAGGTGAGCAGGAGGATATTCTCGGGATTAGCGCCGGTCTCCACCAGTCTTGCCACCCGGTAGACCAGCGTTCGCGTCTTGCCGCTCCCTGCCCCCGCAATGACCAGAAGAGGCCCCTCGCTGGTCATCACGGCCTCCAACTGAGACGGGTTCAGCACCTCTTCATAGATTATGTTACCCATTGTCTCTCTTCAAAATCTGCCTTCAAACCTCTCGGCTTCCAAAACATTCCGGGCTTCAGGACCATATCTGATTAATGGGCTGACGGAACAGGAGGACAGCCAGTGGAATGAGAAAGGCCAGGATCAGGACAATAAACACGATTACGGGGATCAAGAAGGCCATGATGACCCTCAGATAAGATGTCTCGTGGATCTCCCTGAGCCCGATAACCTGGATGATGAGCTGCCAGATTCCCCCGATGAATCCTCCCACAAAAGGAATGACCCCCAGCACCTGCACGACCTGGGAATAGGAAACGACCCTGAAGGTCGCTTCGAAGCCGTTCCCGCCGCCCCTGACCATCAAGAGAAGGAGGTGAAGAACCACGCTGTAGATAAAGATACCCACAGCGACTATGAGTGGTATCACGAGCATCATGAGTAGGAAAATGGCGGCTGCATAGTGTGAAAAAAAAGAGAACCCCAGAATCATCAGGCCCCCCGCGATAAGAGAGTGCCAGAAAAGGGCCAGCATATTCCCTATGGAGCCCGTCATGACACCGAAGGCAAAGGGCTCTTTCTTCCCACCCTCGTAGGTCAGGTTCTTGAAAAAAGTCTCCGGGGAAAAGCAGACTTGTTTGAATGTCTGGAAAATGCCCTGCCAGAGGCCGTGGTCCCCACGGTCCTCCCACGGGCCGCCTCCCCGTGATGGGCCTTCTTCCCCTACTTTCGGCTCCTGGAAGGGAATCTCCCCGGGAGAAGGAGGCGGCACAGCGAAGGTCTTTTCCGCCTCTTGCTTGCTGAAATCGAACCGCTGGCGGCACCGGGGACAGGTGACATACTTCACCGTATCGGGAATTTTTTCAGTCGGCACCTGCTTGGAAAGCTGACAAAAAGGACACGTGATTTCAATGATCATTCTTTCTTCTCTTTCTCCCCCATGAGACGGCTGAGTTCCTTTTTCCGGCTCCATCGTTTGATCAATCCCACCCATCCGCCGGGGCCCCTCTGCTCCAGCAATTCTCCCCTGAAATCAATCCCTTCCCGCGTAGACAGGGCGGCTCTCAGACATTCCGTCTTGTCCGCACATTCCAGGCACCCGGGAGGCGTCTCCCGCATGCCGTTTTCGCCGACGGGAAAGACCTTTTCCAGGACGCCGAAGCATTCTTTCCTGTTTTTCATGATTTTTTTGCACCTTTTGGGCTCAGGCGAGGCCACTATACAACATCAGGGCTGGTTGATAAAGGGCAAATTGGAAGCCATATCCACCGTCTAATTTGCGCACCATTTAGTTCCACGGGGGATTTGGCGCCATTCCTGATCACCAGCAAGTCGAAGATCCCGGACTTTGAGCGGGGGCCGCATCGTAGATCCCGTGTTGTTTGCGGGAGGAGCGACGACTGCGCAAGTCGTATGAACCATACGTCGCAAGGACGAGCGATCGAAGGCAACGCAGCAGAAATTATGGCGGGGGGTTGAATATCTACGTTTCGAGCCAGTTTCAAAATGTTCAATTTTGTTCGAGGTCAAGAAAGGTGAAAATTTTAACCACAGGAATATATAGGATATTTCGAGGATTAAAATTCGAGTCTGACGCAGAGATCGGGCAAAAGGGGGCGTTTTGAAACTGGCTCGTTTCGATAGCGATTTGATGGGGAGAACGGAAAACTCACCAGAAGACAGGGCAATACATGCTTACCGTCTTGCACCTCCGCCCCGCCCTTGCTTTCTGGTTAAGTGACAGGTTGGCAGCTTTTATTTTTCAGTAATGGTAGTGTGCTTGCACAAAATCGATTCTGTCATGTCCAACGACATAAACAAGACGATGTTCCTGCGTTATTCGACGAGACCAAACACCAGATCCAAGAAATTTTAAAGGTTCAGGTTTGCCGATCCCCTGAAAAGGATCTCGCATAACCGATTCTATCAATTGAAAAATACGAAGTGCTGTCTTTCGATCGGTTTCAACCCAGTACCTTAGGTCCTCTCTAAATTCCGGCTGGAATATGGATTCCCTTTGCGTTTTAGTAACAGATCGTTTTTGGGGGCTTTTACTCAAAACCGACCTCATTTCGAAGGTCATCGATCGTTTGAGAAACACCGGATCCTTTTTCAACCCTATCTAGTGCCGTCAGGATCCGCTTTGCATTTTTAGGCGAGCGGAGAAGATGCGCAGTTTCGAGTACACCGGCAAGCTCATCAGCAGTTATCAGGGCGACATCTTCGCGTCCACGTCTTTTAATTATAACAACCTCTCGGTTTTTCGTGACTTCATCCAATAAAAAGGCCAAGCTTGCACGTGCTTGAGTGTATGTTGTTTGTATTGCCATATTTTCCTCCTAAATTTATGTACAGACAAACAGTACAGGCTTTAAGAGAGGTTGTCAATACGGTTATAAACCGCAGATTCAAGTGGTTGCCAACAATGGAAATGGGGTCATACCCGTTTTTAAAACCAAATGGAAATGATTGGGTATCAGCGCCCACGCAAAACACTGTGATTCTGTGTCGGAAACAACTTTCGCCAACCGCTCAACAAAAAAGTCTCGGTCTTCATTATCATGAAACACTTTTCGACGGCCTATCCCCCTGGAAATAACGTGGTGCAGCGCTCCCGGGGCATCTATGCGGGCTTTTCGTGGCATACAGTCGCTATATCAAATGACCAATCTAGACTCAACTTATATTCTGACGAACGTCCCCTATTCCACTCGGCAACTTCATTCATTTTTCAGAGTACCCAACATAGTATTATCCAATAGCTTGCTGGACACCTAGGATATTCACAATTGAAAAGCATCCGCCAGACACATCTTCGTATGTGATCGGTTCGGTGAACCGCTCCTCGTGGACCCGGATGCTAGGGGGGTGTGGCGAGGGGGAGTGAAAGCCCCTTGTTGACCCCGAACCAGCT
>CAYUCJ010000039.1:0-14931 GCA_964443285.1 uncultured Desulfobacteraceae bacterium
TCTCATCCTTTATCGGGGCACCGGTGGGTGCCTATTTTACGAAACTGGTGCCGACTCGCACGCTCATTCTTTTCTTCGCCATTGCAATGGTCTTTGCGGGAGGCCGTATGCTCATGACTTCCGGCCGGGCCGATAAGGAAAAGATGATGGCACTGCGGCTTCGGATGATCCTGATGAGTATCGCGGGATTCTTTATCGGCTTCATTGCCGGGCTTCTGGGTGTGGGAGGCGGTTTCCTCTTTGTCCCCATGATGATCGCAATGGGATATGGCACCAAACAGGCCGCTGCGACCAGCGCCTTTGTGGTGATCTTTTCATCTTTTTCCGGGTTTGCCGGTCATATCGCTGAAGGCCATTTTGACTGGCCTCTCATGATCGCCACATCCATTGCAGTGATTATTGCCTCCCAGATTGGTGCCAAGGTGATGAAGGAAAAGATGAAGGCCCGCTGGATCAAACAGATGTTCGCAGTGGTCCTTCTGGGAGTGGCTGTCAAACTTCTGTGGAAGCTTTTCTTGTGACTGTAAATCACCCCTTCTCATTAATCAGCCGCAAGGCAGTTTTTCCAGATGATTTGATAGGAGGGTAAGTTCCTTAAATGAATATGAAGAAAGTCGTGGTCGAGTTGAACACGGGTGATGTCCAGGAAATCCTTCGGATCGATCTGGATGGGGATGCATCTGAGGCCCTTGCCTTTATCAAGGAAAAACTGGCCAAACAGGTAAAAGAGGCACTGCAACCCCATTGAGTGCCTGTTTTCGAGGCCAGTTATGGTCCCGGGAATCCTGGACTCCCATTGGGATAAAGAGGAAACATCCATGCATATTGTCTATATCTCAGGGAGCCCGAGGAAAAAAAGCAATACGGATTATCTGCTCATGCAGATGCTGTCACAAACGGATGGCGAATTTATAAAGATCACGGACTATTGGATTGAACCTTGCCGGTCCTGCTGGAAGTGTCTGGAGCTGGGAAGATGCATCATTGAAGATGATATGTCCAATGAACTCATGCTGCAGTTGCTAAAGGCAGATGCTATTATCCCGGGGTCGCCAGTCTATTTCAATCATGTGAGTGCCCAATTGAAGGCCTTCATGGACCGCACCTGGTGCCTGAAGGGGAAGTTGAGGAACAAGATCGGAGGCGCGGTGGTGGTAGGCCGGAACGATGGTGCAGAGGGTGCGATTACCGCCATCCACGCCTTTTTCCTGAAACACGACATGATCCCTGCCAACCGTGGCGTGCATGGCTATGCCTATGCAAAGCAGGAGATAGAAGAAGACCCGGAAGCAATGGAATCGGCAAAGAAGCTCTCAGGGAGGATATTGGAACTGGACAAAGTCTTAAGAATCCCTCTTTATCATTGTTCCGGTTTCTTGCTTGACAGTGAAGACGAATGACAATATATTGCCTGATAGAAATATAAGTGGCGTGGTATGGAAGAGTCCATAAAAGCGATAAAGGCCCTTTCTGATCCAAACAGGATCAAGATCGTCAAGATGCTCCAGCACAAGAGCATGTGCATCTGCGAGACGCAGGCCGCCCTGAAGCTTTCCCAGCCGACCGTATCCAAGCATCTTAAAAAGCTTGAGAAGGCCGGTTTTGTCAGGTTTGAGAAAGACGACCTCTGGGTCAATTATCACCTCGCAGATGGGGCCAGGAGCCCGTACGTGGCAAGCCTGCTCGGGAACCTGCGGCACTGGCTGGAGGAGGAGCCGGAGGTGATGCGGTTGAAAAAGGAGGTGCCCATGATCAGCCGCGAGTGCATCTGCCGGAAATGAGCCTCCACTTTTATAAAATCACTTTATGGGAATATATAGACAAGAATGGATTCATTGAAAGAGGAGGTGAAGAGAGATGCTACTCAAATCATACACCAAGGAAATAAGCAGGCCCGCCTGTAACCCCAGTTTCCAGTCGCTTCATTGCATCGCGCATCTGGATCAGGACATCGGCGAGGTGCTGCCATATCTGAACGCGTCGCTGGGTGGTTTTGAATATTTGAAAGATCCACCGGCAGTAACATTCAGGACCCAGGGGAAGATCATCACAGTTCATCCAAGAGAAATCGCGGTCAATGCCCTTCGTGATGAGCAAGAAGCGGACAAGATCGTTGAATGGATGAAAAGGGAGATCAATGAAACGTGGGAAAAACGGGATGAGATAACTCCCAGGTATGAAGGCGCACCCAAACCCAAGGTATTCGAGATCCTCAAGCTCCTGCCCAAGACCAACTGCAGGGAGTGCGGGTTCCCGACTTGCATGGTTTTTGCGGCAAAAATTGCTGAGGGTGCAAAAGGCTCGGAAGACTGTCCCGCCCTGGAAGGGGAAAAAAGTGAAAAACTTAAGGACTACATGAGCGGGTTCAGGTTTGATTACTAAGAGATCGGTTTGAACCATGTTTCTGAAACATGTTAAATGGAATGCTTGAAGGAGGTAACGCGAGTGCAATTAAAGAAAGTTTTGTCGCGCGTCTTAGTGGGGATGTTCTTTCTTATCGGTATGATGGGTCTTGTGGGCCAGGATACCCTTGCCGGTGAAGTGCCGGAGGCCCCGGTCAAAGGCATGGTCACCATGCTGGACCTCGGGGCTGACAAGTGCATTCCGTGCAAGATGATGGTTCCCGTCATGAAGAAGGTGGAAGCGGCCTACGAGGGGAAGGCGGCTGTCGTCTTCATCGATGTGTGGAAGCATAATGAACAGGCTAGGAGATTCAGAATCAGGGCCATTCCCACCCAGATCTTTTTCGATAAATCAGGACGGGAAGTTTATCGCCATGTGGGGTTTATGAATGAAGCGACCATTGTGGATGTGTTCAGGAAAATGGGTGTGGATTAGATTCCTTCAAGTTGAGAAAAGGGTACTTACATGCTTGAATCGATTTTCCTGACAGTAAACGAGTGGATGACGGCCAGCCTGGGTGTTGCTGCCGTTGGGTGCCTTTTGTGGGGGATGATCAGCGTGCTTTTCAGCCCCTGTCATCTGGCGTCCATCCCTCTTATTGTAGCGTACGTGGGGGGCCAGGACAAGCTGGTGAGGCCCAAAGATGCGGCCGTTTACAGCATGACCTTTACCCTCGGTCTCTTTATCACCATCGCCTTGATCGGCACCATCTGCGCCATCCTGGGTCGAATGCTCGGCGATGTGGGGAACTACTGGCAGATCCTGATAGGCCTAATTCTTGTCTGGGTGGCCCTGGGCATGTTCGGCGTGGAAAAGTGTAGCATGTCCGGAGGCCTGCTGACCCGGCTGAAGTTCAAGGGGATCTTCGGGGCCTTTGTCCTGGGACTCGGGTATGGAGTCCTGTCCGGTTCCTGCACCTTCGGGTTCATCGCCCCCATCCTTGCACTCATCACCATCCAGCAGAAGGTGGCCACCGGCATTCTCCTCATCCTTTTGTTTGCCGTCGGACACTGCACACCCATCGTGGTGGCGGGGAGTTCCACGGCCCTGGTAAAAAGGGTAATGGAAAACAGCGGTTGGCAGGGTGCGGGCAACTGGTTTCGCAAAGGGGCGGGGGCGGTCATTTGCCTCCTGGGTATCTATTTCATCGTGAATCCCCTGGTGGAGACATTGACCCGGTCCTGATTCATAGGGAACCCTTCGCTGCGGGGAGAGCTGGATTCAAGTCCCGGTGGGCTCTGACGGAGTCTTATCTACTCAAATCTTCTGCATGCTTCACCTCTTGAAAAAACACAGCGAGTGGGCAAGGAAATCGCTTACGCTGTTCGCCTCAAAGATGAAGACCTCATCTCTGGTGGGTGAAAAATTAAAATATATGGGGAAAACGCGTGAAGACAAGTTCGGGCAATCGAATAGTGGTGCGCACACTTTTGCAAAGTGGTGCATTCATATTTCTTGCAATTGCAGTGGGCCTGTTGACCAACCAACTGCGCCCGGACAAATTATCCCTGGTGTCTGATTGGTCGATGCAGTCACAGTTGGCAGAAGAGTCAGGGCTGCAGGACCGGGACATGGTGATTTCTATGGAAGAGGCCAGGGAGGCGTTTCTTTCGAAAAAGGCTTTTTTCTTAGATGCCCGTCCCAAAGAGCTTTATGAGGTGGGACATATCAATGGGACCCGGAATTTGCCGTCGGAGTGGGCTGACCAATTCTTCGACAAGGTTATGACAGAGATTCCCATGGATGCTATGGTCATCGCCTATTGTGATGGCGAGAGCTGTTCGCTCAGTAAGGACCTAGCCCTTTACCTGTTCTTCAGGGGATATGACAATGTCCGTGTCCAGGTAAACGGGTGGAGCCGGTGGTTGGAGGCCGGCCTCCCTGTGACGGAAAATACGGATGAGGGTGCGGAAACCGGGGGGAGAGGAAAAAATGGATTTCCTCGGGTACACCGGCCTTTTTGGCAAGGCTTATTCTGGGGTCGGTTTTCATTTATGCCGCCATTGACAAGATTGCCCATCCCCAGGCTTTTTCGGAAGCGGTTTATAAGTACCAGATTCTCCCTGAATTCCTTATCAACCTCACCGCGATCATTCTTCCCTGGCTGGAACTCTGCATTGCGTTGTTCCTGATCCTGGGCATCTGGCTCCCGGGGGCCGTGTTCCTGAGCAATTTTCTCCTGGTTTGTTTTTTTGGTATGTTGGTGTTCAAAATGGCACGAGGCCTGGATATTCACTGTGGTTGTTTCAGTGTGAGCGTGGGTGGCTCAAATCATGCTCCAATGGCGTGGTATGTCACGAGGGACAGCCTGTTCCTGGTACCGGCGTTCTACCTGTTTTACCGCATCTTTGGTTTCTCTGAACGGCACGCCTAACACTCATGCGGAGAGAAAGGTGACCGGCTTTTTTTTGACGTGAAGCGTTTCAGAGAGGATCGGGGTTCTCCCGTGGTCTTTCTTAACCTTCTTAAAGAAAAGCTCAAAACGCTTGAATAATGATTTGGAGAATATCCTATAATTCTGACCATTTCCGAAGAGGAATTTATGCGCATGAGAGGGGCGGTCTTGGACGCGGACCGTGAAGAGGCATTTGATCTGATCAAGGCCTTTGTAAAGCGACTGGAGCAACAATCTCATAAGGGTCTCAAATCCCACCTGGACGGTCCTTGAAGGGAAAACCTCACAATTAAAGGATCCTCGGTCAATTCACTTCAGCGATCCGAAGCTGGCATTTATTGCCGAGCGAGGTGGCATCTTCTCCGTTTTTAAAGGTGCCACCGTGGTGGGCTGATGAAGGGGCAATAAAGGTAGGATAGAATAAGCTGAACCAAAATACTTGACAAAAAATGAATCGTCCGTATAATTCGTCATATGGCGAAATGACGAAATAGATTATGCGTACGTTTATGAACATAACGAAGGCCCTGGCAGAAGAAAACAGGGTAAGGATTATTCTCGCATTGCGGAATGGCGAACTGTGCGTGTGCCAGATCATCGAACTCCTGGGCCTCGCACCTTCCACGGTTTCCAAGCATATGTCGGTTCTTCGACAGGCGGGTATCGTGGAAGGCCGGAAAGATGGTCGGTGGATGTACTATCGGCTTGCAGGCAAAGAGGCCCCGGACGAAGTAAGGGGAGCCGTTTCCTGGGTGTGTGAGTCTCTTGTGGGAAATGCGGCGGTCAGAGAGGATAGTGTGCGATTGGCCGAAATCCTCAGCCTCGGACGGGAAGCCTTGTGTGAGAAAAAGAATAAAGGGGAAGATGATGACTGAAGGAGGAACAATAAAGCGTCTTTCATTTCTGGACCGGTTTCTGACCCTGTGGATCTTCCTGGCCATGTTTGTGGGTGTGGGCTGGGGATACCTTTTTCCGGGCGTCAGAAACGTCATCAACTACTTCCAGGTGGGCACCACCAACATCCCCATCGCCATCGGCCTGATCCTCATGATGTATCCCCCGCTGGCAAAGGTGAAGTACGAAGAGATGGGATACGTATTCCGGGATTACAGGGTCCTTTTCCTTTCCCTGGTTCAGAACTGGATCATCGGGCCCATCCTCATGTTTCTCCTGGCAATCGCCTTCCTGTCCGGACACCATGAATACATGGTGGGGCTCATCATGATCGGCCTGGCGCGCTGTATCGCCATGGTCCTGGTGTGGAATGATCTGGCCTCCGGTGACGCGGAGTACTGTGCCGGGCTCGTGGCCTTCAACTCGGTCTTCCAGGTCCTTTTCTTTTCCGTCTATGCCTATATCTTCATCACCGTGATACCCCAGTGGCTCGGACTGAAAGGGGCGGTGGTGAACATCTCCATCGGGCAGATCGCGGAGAGTGTCTTTATCTACCTGGGGATTCCCTTTATCGCGGGCGCACTTTCACGGCTGATCGGGCTCAAGACAAAGGGACGTGAATGGTATGAAAAGAAGTACATCCCCAAGATCAGCCCCATTACCCTGATTGCCCTGCTTTTCACCATCCTGGTGATGTTTTCCCTCAAAGGGGAATACATTGTTCAGCTTCCCCTGGACGTGGTCCGGGTGGCAATACCCCTCTGCGTTTATTTTGTGGTCATGTTCTTTGTGTCCTTTTTCCTGTCCATGAAGGTGGGGGCGACCTACGAGCAATCAACCACTTTGAGCTTTACGGCGGCATCCAACAACTTTGAGCTGGCCATCGCGGTGGCCGTGGCCGTCTTCGGGATCGATTCGGGCCAGGCCTTTGCAGCGGTCATCGGGCCGCTGGTGGAGGTGCCGGTCCTCATCAGCCTGGTCAACGTGGCCCTGTGGTTCAAGAAAAGGTATTTTCCCTATGCCATGGACACGCCCACTGGCATCTGCCACCTCACCTGCGAACCATAAAAAACCGGACCTGTGGAAGAAGGCCTCAAATGCCAAGGGATAGAAACTGGATAGGCGGGATTGCGGTCCGGGAGAAAAGGGGTTATATTAGGTTTATAACAGCAAAAAAAGTCCCTTTGTTTTCCGGGAAGGTGTTTTTCCATGAAATATCCGCAAATCGATCCGGTTTTGATTCATCTTGGTCCCCTTCAGGTGCGCTGGTACGGCCTGATGTACGTGATAGCCTTTACCCTGGGCTATTTTATCCTTGTCAGGACCTCCCGGGACGAACGCTACCCCATCACGAGGCAGGAGGTGGGTGACCTCCTGTCGTTTTGCATCGCAGGTGTAGTAATAGGTGCACGTCTGGGATACTGTCTCATCTACAATCTTCCCTACTATTTTCACCAGCCTTTGAAGATCCTGGCCGTGTGGGAGGGCGGCATGTCTTTTCACGGCGGACTGGCAGGGGCGGCCCTGGCAGGTTGGATCTACGCCCGCAGAAACCGTTTGTCCCTCCTGATGCTCGCGGATCTGGGGGCTTTGGCAGCGCCCCTGGGACTTTTTTTCGGCAGAATCGGCAATTTTATCAACGGGGAGCTCTACGGGAGGCCGACCGATCTCCCTTGGGGAATGATCTTCCCAAACGACGGCAACGTTCCGCGGCACCCCTCTCAGCTTTACGAGGCGTTTCTCGAGGGGTTGGTGCTTTTTGTGATCGTCTTCTGGTTGAGTCGGAAGCAACATCCGAGAGGATTCTTGATGGGCACTTTTCTTACAGGATACGGCCTGTTTCGATTCTTCGTGGAGTATTTCAGACAGCCGGACCGCCAACTGGGATTCATCATAGGACCCTTTACCATGGGACAGATCCTGTCGAGCCTCATGGTGCTCGCAGGAATTTTGTTGTTCTATATCGCCGCCAAATGGGGCTCAAAAGGGAAAATTGAAACCCATTCTTGAAATAAGACATTCCGATTTGTTCCGTGCTACCCTGGCCGATGACTGCGGAAACGAGGGCTATATCGGTATTGCGCCGGACGGCACAAGGTATCATGTGGTGGTTCCAGTGGATCGCCAGATTGCTCGGGGATTGAAGGCCTGGGCGCAGCCGGATGACGGGACGCCCTTCGGAGGATACGAAGGGTGGCACTATTTCTGCTGTTTGACCTTCCCTGAACAGGGCACCGATGATGAGGCCGATCGCAAGACACGTCTCAAAAAATCTTATGAAAACGGCTGGTTGATCGAGAAATGGGGAAGAGGGATCGGCATCGAGATAAGCGTCGTTGACGATAGGAGTGAGGGAGCTTCAGGCCCCCTCCTCAGCTCTGTTGAATAGAGCGACTTCATTGGAAGGAAATGGTGGAAAAAATGGCAGAATATGAAGGCATCGTTGCTGCTCTGAAGGAAAACGGGGAGGCCGAAGTGGTTATCCGGCCGGGAATTGTCGGTATACCTGGGGTCTCCGAAGAGGTGAGCAACAAGGTCTGTCACTGCACCACAGACAGCTCCACTGTCAGGATTGCTGCGGAGAACGGACTGGGGGCCAATGTGGGTGATTGGGTTCTGGTTCGCCGAGATACCGGCGCATTGGTAAGAAACTTCCTCGCCTTGACGGGTTTCCCTGCACTCGGTATCATCCTGGGGATCATCGGTGCCTATGGATTGACCGATGGATTTTCCAAAGGTGCAGCGGAAGGGACGATCGTCGTTTCCGTGGGCCTTTTCATAGGAGTGGCTGTAGGCGTGGGAGTTTTCAGGTCCATTTCGCGTGCAAGTCAGTCTGTCATCAGCCGGGTGGTCAGGAACCGGCTTGAGATGGCTTCCACGGCAGCGGGAGCTTCATGCCCTGAGAGAAAAAAGGACAGTCTGTGTGATTCATGCGCCGGACCTTTCGCAGCGTAAACTGCCCTATTTCACCCTCCTGATATGCCTGGAACAGATCTGAAGAAAACCGACGACAGCGGTCTGTCACGCACGGCCTTCCCACGATGCAGGACTGCCGTTGAATTCACACCGGGAAAGCCCTTGACAGGAAGCCGAAAATAGAAGACATTTCCGTGCAGGAATATACTTAAGGAGAACTTGTACAGGTTTCACTATTAAGATGAGGTTGATGGTTTATGAAACGGTTCATCAAGGTTACCAAAGCCCTGTCGGACCCCAACAGGGTGAAGATCGTCAAGATGCTCCAGCACAAAACCATGTGTGTCTGTGAAATACAGGCGGCCTTGGGGGTGGCCCAGCCCACGGTATCCAAGCACCTGAAAATTCTGGAAGAGGCCGGCCTGGTGAATTATGAAAAGGATGGCCTCTGGGTCAACTATTACCTGAGCGACGGAAACACCAGTCCCTATGTGGCCAGTCTTCTGGGCAACCTGCGGCATTGGCTTGAAGACGAACCCGAAGTCATGCGTCTGAAAAAGGAACTGCCGATGATCAACCGTGAGGAGATCTGTCGAAAGTAATTCTGTTACTCGAAGGGCCATGGAACGTAAACGTGAAACAAATCAAAATCAATTGCGGGAGCTCTTTGTATCAAATGCTATGGCAGGCCGGGCTCATGGTACTGCTGGCCTTGGCCCTGGGATTCCTGAGCAATTCCTTGCGACACCAGCGGATTTCCCTTGCAAAAGACTGGTCAACCCAGTCGCGGCTGGCAGAAGGACCGAAGACCATCAGTGAAATCTCCCTCGAAGAGGCACGGAAAGCGTTTCTCTCGGGCCTTGCTTTTTTTCTGGATGCCCGATTCCCGGCGGCCTATCGGGAGGGTCATATCCGGGGGGCTTACAACCTTCCACGGGAATCAGAAGAGCAATTGGCCGAAGAGGTGTTGGCTGATATCCCCCCAGACACCTTGATCATCACCTATTGCGATGGAAAAAACTGTGATCTGAGTATGAATCTGGCAAGGGATCTTTTTTCCAGGGGATATGAAAATGTCCGCGTTCTGGTCAACGGGTGGGCCCGTTGGAAGGGGGCAGGGCTCCCCGTGTCTCAGGGGGAGGCCCCATGACGAGAGGAAAATCCGTTTCAGGTAACGTTGCCCTGTTGATTCGAATCGTGCTGGGAGTGGTATTCTTGTACGCCAGCATGGACAAGATCATCCATCCCGCGGCCTTTGCGGAAACACTCTTCCATTATCAGGTCTTTCCAAACCTGCTTGTCAATTTGACGGCGATTGTTCTGCCGTGGCTGGAGGCGGTTCTGGGCCTCTCTTTGATCTCCGGGATCTTGCTCGCCGGAGCGGTCTTCCTGAGCAATATCCTCCTGTCGTTATTCCTGGTGCTGCTGCTTTCCGCTGTTCTGAGAGGACTGGACATCGATTGCGGCTGCTTCGTTACCAGTCAGGCCTCGGAAAATGGTGTGTCCATGGGGTGGTATGCGCTGAGGGACGGCGTGTTCCTGGCGCTTGCTCTCTATCTCTTGTTTAATACGATCGGCGGAAAGAGAACAAGAGTTGGAAAAGCCACCGACGCATCAGAACCTTGAACCCCTCTATCCATAGAGACTTCCTTTTTTCTTTTTCTTGACATATGCTTTCGGAGAGATAGGCTAGGACCTTGGCAAAAAGATGTGCCAAGTGAATCGGGTCTCCGAAGAAATGGTGGATAGGCACCGGATAGGATGCAGAGGACTGGGAAGAGAAAGAACGTGTCGGGCGGGTCATTCGAACAGCGTTTCTTGCAGTGTCGAACGGAGGATGGAATGATGAAAAATAGAATTCAGGTCTTGGGACTCCTGGCGGGGATTTCCATTTTGGCTTTTTTGGCGGTTTCCTGTGCAACGGTACCCGAGTTGAAGACCCTCTATCGGCTCCCGGCCAGTTCGAATCAGCTGGCAGGCCACGAGGTCTTTTTTTCCCTGGACGACGCAAGAGAATCCAAAGGCATACTAAAAGAGGGGGCCAGAAATGAGTTCAAACATTTCCCCGGAAACATCATTTACAGTATCGCCAAGTACAAGGAAGCGGGTTTCAGACTCGGCCCTTATGAATTGACGGACATGATCAAAGACGGGTTCAGCCGCAGGTTTAAGAACATGGGTTTGAAGGTCCTTCACGGAGCGGAAACCGGGGCCCCCGAGTTGAAAATCGTCCTCCAGGAATTTTCACTGGATTTTGCCAAGAGGGACTGGATAGGCAAGATGCGGTATGAAGCCAGGCTGATTAAAGAGGGCAGCATACTGGCCACCCAGGGGATCAGTGCCCAGACCGAGCAATACAAGATCGTGGGCACCAAAGGGGCTGACAAGGCCTTGGGGGAACTGTTTACGGATGCGGTCAACAGGCTGGACGTTGAAAAGCTCTTTGAGCAGGCCCGGTTGCGTTGATCAAGGCTAATAACTTCTTAGGCTCTTTACCCTGACTGGCTATTTCTTGGAGAAGGTGAAAAAAGGTAACGTATCGCCACCATGAAAGAAAAAATAAAACAGGGTGATCCATCTAAACTAAAGCACGGCCTGACCAGCTGGCTCAAGGCCAGGTTTTTCGGGGTGAACAAGGATGTTCGCCGGGTGGATGAGGCCTTTGCTGCCGAACTCTCCAATGTCAGGCGCGTTGGGCGCTACAGGATTGTGGACAAACTGGGGCAAGGCAGCATGGGCATGGTCTACCTGGGGAAGGACCCCTATATCAAGAGAGATGTGGCCATCAAGATTTCCAGCCCCTCACCGGATCTGGAAAGTTACAAAGCGGAGAGATACAGAGCGCGGTTCTTTATCGAAGCCCAATCCGCCGGACGGCTCATGCATCCCAACATTGTCGCCATCTACGACGCGGGCATGTTTGGGGAGTTCTGCTACATAGCCATGGAATACGTGGACGGACCTACTCTTGTCAAATACTGCCGCAAGGAGAATCTCCTCCCGGTAACCAATGCCCTGGAACATGTTTTTGCCGCTTGCAGGGCACTCGATTATGCCCATAAGCGGGGCGTAATTCACCGGGACATCAAACCATCGAACATGATGCTGGACCGTTCCGGAACCATCAAGATCGCCGATTTTGGGATTGCCTTTATCGAAACAGAAGTGCCTTTTCAGAGAGGGGTCTTCGGATCCCCTTGCTACATGTCTCCGGAACAGGTCAAGGAAGAGCCGGTCGAGGACAAGAGTGACATTTTTTCATTGGGTTGCGTGATGTACGAACTCCTGACAGGGGAAAAGGCATTCCCCGGTGACAACTACTTCTCTATCTTGTACAAGATCACCCATGAAGAACCTGCTCCACCTTCGAGTATCCGCAAAGAACTTCCCGAAATCTTTGACAGGATCCTTCGAAAGGCCCTTTCCAAGGACCCGGGCGAGCGTTACCAGACGTGCATGGACTTTGCCTATGATCTCCGGGTGGCCTTGCGGGGGCTCAAAGGCACGATCAAGAAATCGAAAGTGGAAGACGTGGTGGACTATGTTCACCATGTGCCTTTTTTTGAGCATTTCACAAGGGATCTCGTCAAAGAGATCTTGATGACCAGCAATCTTGTCAAGATCAGAAAAGGAAAAGTTGTGGTCAGTGAAGGAGATATCGACGACGCCTTTTTCATCATATTGAGCGGCCGGGCCGCCGTGAAAAAGAACGGTCGTTTTATTGCTGAGATATCCAGAGGTGAGTGTTTTGGCGAGATGTCCTACCTGGGTGGCCAGACGCGGGCTGCAACCGTGGTGGCCGCCTCGGATTGTATCATGATGAGGATCAGCGCCACAATACTGGAGCGATCTTCCGAGTCCGTTCAGTTGCAATTCATGAAGCGGTTTGCCATCACATTATTGACCCGCCTGGACCGGAGCAATCAAAAGGAATCTTAAGAGTGGTTCCCCTCTCTCCGCATTGGATTGAATGGGTGAGGAGAGCAGTCTGTGTAGGAAAGCATGAAAAGCAGGCCGGAAAAAGTTCTTTTAATCAGCCTCGGATGCGCAAAAAACCTCGTGGACAGTGAGCATATGCTGGGCTTGTTAAGTCGCGCCGGTTATGGGTTGGCCCGTGATCCGGAAGAAGCGGACTTGGCGCTGATCAATACCTGCGGCTTTCTTCAATCTGCCGTTGAAGAGGCCGTGGACACGATCCTGGAGACGGCAAGATTGAAAGAAAAGGGCTCCCTCAAGAGGCTCGTCGTGGCAGGTTGCCTGGTCCAGAGGTATGGTTACAAACTGGAAAAGGAGATCCCGGAGGTGGACGCATGGTTGGGAACGGGAGAGATCGGCCGGGTAATCGAAATCCTGGAAAAGGGGACCGCGGATGAAACCCCCTGCTCTCATTTGAGCCGTCCCGACTACCTGGCCGATGACACCGTCCCAAGGTTCAGAACGACACCCTTCTATACGGCCTATCTCAAGGTAGCGGAAGGGTGTTCTCACAGCTGTTCCTATTGTATCATTCCCCACCTGAGGGGACCCTTCAGGAGTCGTACGCCTGATTCCGTGATTCGGGAAGCGGAAAAAATGGTTGCAGGCGGCGTAAAAGAGATCAGCCTGGTGGCCCAGGACACCACCTATTATGGCGAAGATCTGGAGCCGAAAGGGACCCTTGAAGGTCTTTTGGAACAACTCACCGGTATCGAGGGGCTCCAATGGATTCGCCTCATGTACTGTCATCCCGACCGGGTTTCCAATCGACTTCTGGCCTTGATGGATTCCGAAGAAAAAATCTGCCCATATCTCGATATTCCTTTGCAGCACGTGAATCCCGGGATCCTGGAGGCCATGGGACGAGGCTCGGGGGGGCGGCCGTCCCCCCTGGAACTGGTGAGGCGAGTCCGTTCCGGCAACCGCAGAATCCATCTCAGGACGACGTTCATGGTGGGGTTCCCGGGTGAAAGCGAAGAGATCTTCCAGGAACTTCTTGCATTTACGGAAGAAGCCCGATTTGAGCATCTGGGGGCCTTTGTTTTCAGCCCTGAAAGAGGTTCTCCGGCCTACAGGCTGAAGCCGCGTGTGCAAAAGGAAGTGGCGAAGGAACGGATGTCGAGAATCATGACCTGCCAGGCCGGCATTTCCGAGAGCCTGAATCGGGGGCTGGTCAATCAGACTCTCCCTGTGCTCATTGAAGGTGAAAGCGATGAAACATCCCTCCTGCTATCGGGCAGGACGGCCTCCATGGCCCCCGACGTGGACGGACGTGTCCTGATCAACAAGGGCTCCAGTAGGGTCGGGGAGATCATGCCCGTCAGGATAACCGAGGCCTACGCCTATGACCTTGTGGGGGAAATTGTCTAGATTCTTTTTGACAACTGTCGATCATTATCTTTTAATGCAAGACAGATAGCGTGTCACCAGAACCTGCAGAAATGTTTTGGCGCAAACGCTGAAAAAGTCACTCAAGCAGCTGGAAAACATGAACGACGACCAAACCCTATTGGGCAAGTACGAAGGACATTTTCAAAGGATTAATGATGAACTGGAAGGTATCCTCGCCTCCAGGATATCCCTGGCGAAAGAAATCGGTGATCATAGCATGCTGGGAGGAGGTAAACGACTTCGTCCCCTCCTTTTTGTCCTGTCATGCCTTCTCTGCAATCATCGAGACGAAAACCTTTACAGGCTTTCAACTGTCTTTGAATATATCCACACGGCCTCCTTGCTGCACGACGACGTCCTGGACAATGCGGATGTTCGTCGGCGAAAGCCCAGCGCGAACTCACTTTGGGGCAATCATGCAGCCGTCCTGGAGGGAGACTTCCTCTACTCCAAGTCTTTTTCAGTGGCAGTTGAAGCCGGCAACAAGGCCTTCCTGAAATTGATCACCGCCACCACGACCCGGATGGCGGAGGGGCAGATCCTTGAGTTGGTCAATACCAACAACTGGGATATGGACCGGGATCTCTACCTGGATATCATAACCGGGAAGACCGCCGTGCTGATTTCCGCCGCCTGCGCCTGTGGGGGGATTATGGCAGGCTCAGGTGATCGTTCTGTAAGGTCTCTCCGCAAATTCGGACACAAAATGGGGATGGCCTTTCAATTGGTGGATGATATCCTGGATTATTCCTCCAGCCAGGAGACATTTGGGAAGCCGGTGGGAAAGGATATCAGGGAGGGAAAGATCACCCTGCCGCTCATTTATACCCTGGATAAAATGGCGGGCCGTGAAAAGAAACAGTTTCGGGACCTCTTTGAGGGCCGTCATCCCTCGGAGGAGGATTACGCCGCCCTTGTTGAGACGGTGCGGAGGAACGGTGCCCTGGACGAAATAC
>CAYUCJ010000040.1:0-5920 GCA_964443285.1 uncultured Desulfobacteraceae bacterium
CACCCGACCTACGGATTCGTAGTCCGTCACTCTATCCAGCTGAGCTATGGGCGCAAATAACCTTTAAAATTATCAGAAAACGACTTATATGGCAAGATCTGTTTTTCTATCACCTGATTTCCATCCGCTTGCTCAACCGCCTCTGCAGGAGCCCTACACTTACAAGAAAAAAAACAGCCAGCAGCAGGAGCAGGGTCGAGATGGCAGGCAGCATGGGCTCGATCTCGTAGCGAATGACGTCCCACATCTTCTTGGGGAGTGTCACCGCCGTGGAGCCACAGATGAAGAGGGCGATCACCACCTCGTCAAAGGCGATCATGAAGGCAAAGAGGGCGCCGGTTATCACCCCTGGACGGATGATGGGAATGGTGACTTTTATGAACGTCTGAAACCGGTTCGCCCCCAGATTGAGAGCAGCGTTTTCGAGGGAACGATCGAACCCCCTCAGGGTTGCCGAGATGGGCAGAACGGCGAATGGGAGCGTGAGGGGGGTATAGGCGATGACCAGACCGAGCTTGGTCCCAATGAGGCCGAATTTTGCCAGGAAGACATAATAGGCGAGGCCCAGGACGATCAAAGGGACAATCATGGGGGAAAGGATAAATCCTGTGATCAAGCTCTTGGCCTTAAACTTGCCCCAGACGAGAGCTATGGATGCCAAGAGGGCGAGAATGGTGGATGCGATGGAAGTGAGGGCCGAGACCTGGAGGGAATTGAGAACCGCACTCTGCCAGGCCGGGTGACTGAAAAATTTGCGGTACTGATCCAGACAAAACTTTGTGGGTGGAAACTGAATGATCTCTGCGGAACCGAAGGACATGGGCACCAGAAGCAGGACCGGCACCAGGAGAAAAAAAACGGCCGAGCCCGACACGACCCACAGGGGCCAGCCGATGTGCAGGGGGTCGTGCCAGTTTGTCTTTCTCTTGGGTTTTCCTGTCATGCCTTTACTCCGCCCCAGAGCCGTTCGGTGCCCAGGTAGCGATTGTAAATGAAAAAGATGAACAAGGTCACAATCAACAGTATGGTCGACATGGCCGAGGCAAAAGGCCAATTCAGGAGGTCAACCACCTGAATTTGAATCAGATTCGACAGCATTTGTTCTTTGCGGCCTCCCAGGAGGGCCGGTGTAATGAAAAAGCCCAGAGCCATGATAAAAACCAGGAGGGAACCCGCTCCTATGCCCGGGAGGGAGAGGGGAAAAGAGACCCGCCAGAATGTCTGCCAGCGGCTGGCCCCGAGGTTCTGTGCCGCCTTTTCAAGATTCAGATCCATGCCCATCATCACGCTGTAAACGGGAAACGCTATATAAGGGACAAAGATATGCGTCATGCCCACCACCACACCGAACTTATTGTGAAGCAGCCTCAGGGGGTGGTCGATCAGCCCGAAATACCTGAGCACGATATTCACCACTCCGTTCCGCTCGAGCACAATGATCCAGGAGTAGTTGCGCACCAGGAGGCTGATCATGAACGAGAGCATGATGGCCATCAGAAAAACGTTCCGGATTCCGGGCCTGGCTCTCCTCAGGACATAGGCCAGGATATAGCCGATCACAAGGGAAGTCAGGGTGGTCAGGAGGCTGAGTTCGATGGTGATCCACATGACCCTGATGTAGAGAGGACTCGTGAAAAAATAGACATATTCCTTCAGGGTGAAGCCGGGGTTGAAAAAGCTCTTGATCAGTATCCTGGATAAGGGATAGGCGAACAGCAACAGGAGGGCAACCAGGGCCGGCGTTACCAGGAGAAAATACCTGAAGCCGGCCCTTTGCCACAAGCTTGCCCGGTTGAGAGTGAAAGAGTTGGTTTGCATATCCATGCCCGATCTCACAGCCAGCGAATAGGGATCTTACAGGCTTCGCTCAAAAGACCGGAAAGGCGACCCCTTCGCCCTTCCGGTCACCAGGGATACTCACGAAATCATCCACGTCTGCCATTTTTCGGTCAAAGGCGCCAGCTTGGGTCCCCAGTAGTCCGCGTCCATCTGAAACTGCTTCTTCAAGTTCTCCGGATAGGACGGGAGGGCCTTGGCCCGGTCCGGAGTGATGTATTTGAAGGCGTCCATGTTGGTGGGGCCATAGGCGATGTACTTTTCCATCTGCTCCCCCTGTCGCTCGGCGGAAATGGCAAAATCGATGAACTTCATGGCAAGATCCTTATTGGGATTGCCCTTGGGGATACACCACCAGTCCAGATCGAGGCAACCGCCCTGCCACACGAGCTCCAGGGGGACCCCTTTATTCTGGGCCACATTGACCCGACCATTCCAGGCAGAGGAGTACAATGCTTCTGCACTGGTCAGCAGCTGAATCTGCTGGGCGCCGTTCTTCCACCAAACCGTGATATGGTCCTTGATCTCGTTGAGCTTCTTGAATGCCCTTTCAACATCCAACGGATACAGCTTGTCCATCGGCACGCCATCGGCAATCAGGGCGAACTCCATGTTGAACGGAGCCTGGTCCTGAAGCGCGCGGGGGCCTGGGAACCCTTTCACATCCCAGAAGTCGGCCCAACTTCCCGCCGGTTTCTTTCCGCCCAGCGCTTTTTGGTTGTAGGCCAGACAAGTGGTCCAGAAAATGTTTCCAACGGCACACTTGCGTATGGCTTTCTTGTCGATCCGTGAAAGGTCCACCACACTCGTGTCGAGGGGTTCCAGTAGATTTTCCAGCTCACCCCGGGCAATATGACGCGTCTCAAGATCAATCACGTCCCACTCATAGTTCTTGCTGTCCACCTGGGCTTTGACCCGGGCAATGTCAGGCCCGGAGGCCTCAATAATTTTCACGCCGAACTTCTCGGCAAATGGTTGAATGAGTGCCTTACGTTGGGATTCCTGATACGAGCCGCCATAAGAACAGACCCTTAGTGTTTGTCCCTTGGCCATGGTGGTGTGGACGAAAGGTCCCATGGAGGCCGCCACCAGAGCACCCCCGGTTGCCGCACCTGTGGATAGGAGAAACTCACGCCTGGTCATACCTTTCTTCTTTCCCATTTTCTGCCCTCCTCATTGTAATGGTTTATACCGAGAGGTTCTACTTGAGAGCGAGGCCGTGATTCACTTGCCACCCCACAACGACGCGGTCGCCCTGGTGATGTCTTCGGGTCAGCCCGTCGCTTTGGACCTTGATCTTCAAGATCAAATCAGGCCGCAGGCTTACCCGGTACACGTCTGCCTCGCCCACATAGATCACCTCTTTTACCTGGCCGGAGAAATGATTGATCATCTCTGCCGGCGGCTCCACCTCATCGGGGAACACCTGGATCTTTTCAGGACGCACAGCCACAGAGACGTCTTCTTCAGGCCGCATGTCCGGGCGGGGATCCACCCACACCTTCAGCCCGTGCTTCGTCTCAACGCATGCCCTGCTCCCGTTGATTTCAGTAATCCTCCCTTCCAGAAAATTGGATTCACCGATAAAATCCGCCACAAAAAGGGTGGCCGGCATTTCATAGAGTTCCGTGGGGCTGTCCATCTGAACGATCCGGCCCATGTTCATAATGGCGATACGGTCGGACATGGTGAGGGCCTCTTCCTGATCATGGGTGACATAGATCACGGTAATGTTCAGGGATTCCTGGAGGTGCTTTATCTCCAGCTTCATATGGTCTCTGAGTTTTTTGTCGAGGGCGCCGAGCGGTTCATCCATGAGCAGGATATCGGGTCGGAAGACCAACGCCCGGGCCAGGGCAATGCGCTGCTGCTGCCCTCCGCTCAGCTGGTTGGGATACCGTCTCTCAAAGTCCGGGAGCTCAACCAATTCCAGGACCTGACGCGTTCGCTCGCGAATCTCCTGACGGGGCACCTTCCGCATCCTGAGAGGAAAGGCAATATTATCATACACGGTCATATGGGGAAAAAGCGCATAATTTTGAAAGACCATTCCAATCCCGCGATGGTTGGGAGCAACGCTGGTGATGTCCCTGTCCTTCAGCAGGATCTGCCCGGAGCTGGGGATCTCGAAGCCCGCGATCATGTTCAGGGTCGTGGTCTTTCCGGACCCGCTGGGTCCCAAGAGGGTCAGAAACTCACCCTCCCGGACATCGAGCGATACCGTTTCCACAGCGGTAACCTCGCCGAATCTCTTGGAGACATCAAGCAAAGAGAGCTGAGGAAGCATAAAGGACCTCTCTTAAGAGCGATGTGCATGGGATGTGGAATTTCCTGAAAATTGGGCTCGCACGGGCATTCACAGGCGACAACATCATCAACCGCAGCCCTGGAAGGCCTAAAACACTATTATCTTCATTAAACATTGTCAATACCAACGACACGATGCGCAAATCAGGCGGTGAATTTGGATTTGCCATGGGAAGCGAGAACCTTTTCAAAGATACCGGTAGAGGAAAAGCCTTCGACAATCGGAATCCGTCTGACCTCGCCCCCCGCCTTCCTGACCACATCCGCTCCCACCATCTCCTCTTCGGCCCAGTCCCCTCCCTTGACGAGAATATCCGGGACCAGGGCTTCAATCACCTCCAAAGGGGTCTCTTCGTCGAAAACAAGGACGGCGTCTACAAAGCCGAGTGCCGCAATGAGCTCCGCACGGGCCTCTGCCGGCAGGATGGGACGTTTTGATCCTTTGATTTTTCGCACGGAACGATCACTGTTCACCGCTACCACAAGACGGTCTCCCAGTCCACGCGCCTCCCAGAGATAGCGGACATGGCCCGGATGAAGGATATCAAAACAGCCGTTCGTAAACACGATACGTTTTCCCGAAGCCCTGAAGGTGCGGCACTCGGCCTTCAGGGCTTCCAGTGGTTTGATTTTTTCCCTGTATGAGCCCACTTGTCTACGCCTCCGAGTACCTTTGCCGATGGGCGGACCCATCGGCTAAAATCCGGGCTTTGCGGTCCGCGCCAGGACGAGGCAGAGGACCTTGTCCGCACCACCGTTCAGGATGGTTTTTGCGCACGCGTTCAGGGTGTTGCCGGTGGTGGCCACATCATCCACCAGGATAACAGTTCTACCCGCCACCCTGCCGCTCCTATGAAGCCGGAACGCTCCCCGTACGTTTCTCCGCCTTGCGTCCTTTCCGAGGCCCGTCTGGGGCAACGTGTATCTTATCCTTCTGAGCGATAAGAAATCAAGTTCGGCCGACAGTTCTTTTGCTACGTATTCCGAAAGAAGCTTGCTCTGGTTGAAGCCCCGCTCCCTGAGCCTCTTTGGATGGAGGGGAATGGGCATCACGAGAGAACGTTTCGCCCCTTTCCGGTGGTCCCCGGCAAACGAGGCCAGAAGGGGCCCCAGAAAATCCGCCAGACCGCTTCTTCCCCCGTATTTGAAACGATGTATGAGGGTTTTCAAAGAACCTTCATAAAGGTACGGGGCCTCGATGGCCCTGAAGTGGGGTCTTTTTCGAAGGCAGGATTCACAGAGGTGGTTTTCTCCGGTCGCAGCATCAAAAGGCCTCGCACAGGTGGTGCAATGGGGGCTTGTCAGCGTCTGGAAGCCCTCGGCGCAGGAGGGACAGACAGGCGACCCTGTCTCAAGACCCGCATGGCCTCGTACCAGGAATTGGCTGCAGACCTGGCACCTCGGGGGATAGATCAGGTCGACGAACCTGCTCAACAGGTTCATTTTCCTGATTCTTGCACGAACTGTTCAAAGGAACAATCGGGGTTGATACCTGGGCATGCTCCTTTTGCCATTTCCCAGTTCTCCTTCTCCTGCACAATGGCGGGGAAATAAGGCCACTGGAGACAGCGGGCAGGTTTGACCGGGTGAACGAGGCACCTTTTCTCCCTGTGGTAAAAGATGCAATAGTTGTCCGGACCGGTGCTCAGGTAAAATCGACCGTGCCTGGGTTCACAATATTCTTCCAGAAACATTTCAGCAGGCATGCCCAGGTATCGGGCCATCTTTTCCTTTTCGTCCTCGGAAAAGAAAATACCCCCCTCACCGTAACAGCATG
>CAYUCJ010000040.1:6020-14760 GCA_964443285.1 uncultured Desulfobacteraceae bacterium
CAGCCGGCGTTTTTCCCGCTTCTCGCGGTAGATGACATGCCCCTTTTCCAGGCCGAACTGAAAAAGATCTCTGGTGACCGCCACATCCTCTCTGCAGTATGCCGTCAGCTTTTCCATCTCTCCCTCGCGGAACCACTCCACCGCCTGGAGCCCTTCCGCTGTCTTTCCCCGTTTCAGCGTCTCTTTTGCCAGATGATCCAGACTCAGGCGAAAACCCAGTCTCCTGTGCACATCTTCCAGTATGTCAAAGGTCCTCAGGCCGTTGAAATCCATTGGGGTATAGGCGGACAGCACCTTGTAATCGAATCCCTTGATGTTAAAGCCAACAATGAGGTCCGCTTTCCGGAGAAGCTCGAACAGGGCCGCCAATGCCTCTTCCTGAAAGACGTGGAATTGCTCGTCCAGGGAGTCGTACAGCACGGCCACAGAGACGCGCATGAGGTGTGCCTTGTTCCATCCCCCCACATCCTTGGCTGTCTTCTGGGTTTCCAGGTCCAGATAAATGACCCGGGGCCCCTTCTTCGTCTCAACCGGATCATCTTCTTTTCCCGGCGCAGGCATGGGATCTTCCCCTTCATCGGGCGTGATCTGGCTCATGGGAATGTGGCCGAGCAGGCACTCAAGTAGCAGGAGAGCAGCTTCCTTGTCCAGCGGTTTGTTTCCCGACCCGCATTTCGGCGAGTGGATGCAGGAAGGACAACCCTCTTCACATTCGCATTCCCGCACATGTTCGAGGGTCTTTTCCAGCAACTCCAAGATCATTTCATAGCCCCGCTGTGCCAGACCGACCCCGCCTGCATGACCGTCGTAGATGAATATGGCCCCTTTTCCTACCTGCGGGTGATGGGGGTAGCAAATACCGCCGATGTCGTTTCGATCGCAGAGGGCAAACAGAGGAAAGATGCCGATGGATGCGTGTTCAATGGCATGTATCCCCCCCATAAAATGCAGTCCCTTCTTTTCCACCAAAAGCCGGAACGGTTCTTCGATTTCGATCCAGAACCCGACGGTTTCAAAGGTCTGGGGCGGCAGGTCAAGGGGAAATACCCCCATGAGTTCCTGCCCCGGGAGGGCCCTTTTTTCATATCCTGTCACGTGCTCGGTAACCTTGAGCCGTCCCTCCCGAACCACAAACTGCGCCCGGGGCATGGCCCTTTTGATCTCGATGATCTCTGTTTCCTTTTCAGAGCGCACATGGGTAAAGTATTTCAGGTCCGATTCCCTTACCACGATGTCCTTTTTGTCAAGAATGAGGCGTTCAACCACATACTGGTGCGCCCTATGAAGGTAGATGGCCCCTTCATGGCATTCCTTGAAGGCCCTTATGCCGTCAACGGTGCCCACGGCCTGGCCTGTTCCCTTTTCGAAGATCGTGTAGCTTTCACCGCCGGAGCGAATGTCCACGTGAAGCTGGGGATTACGCCTGGAACTGAACCAGGCAGGTTCTCCGTCCACGGTCCTGTTCAACAACCCTTCTTCTTCCAGGGTTTCCAGATGCCCGCCCAGATCCCCTGGCCAGAACGTCTCATCCGCCAGGGTAATGGGCCTTTCGGCCGCCGCACAGGGCAGGTGCGCACGTGTAACATGAGGATTATGAGGGTCCAGGATCGCCGCCTCAAGAGATCGCCCGAAAAAATCGTCAGGGTGTTTCATGAAATATTGATCCAGGGCATCCGGCTTCGCAAGGAGAATGACGAGGGATTCCTTCTCCGAGCGGCCCACGCGCCCTCCCCTTTGCCGGGCGTTGATGATCGTTCCCGGATATCCTACCAGCAGGCAGATGTCCAGGTACCCGATGTCTATCCCCAACTCCAGAGCGCTGGTGGAAACCACTCCCAGGAGGCTCCCCTCCGACAGTTTTTTTTCAATACCCCGCCGCTCCTGCGGCAGAAAACCGGCCCGGTATGAACTCACTTTCTTTCGGAGGGACGGGGCAAGTCGGGACACCCAGAGGTGAATCAGTTCGGTCACGTGCCGTGACTGGGTAAAGGCGATGGTCCTGAACCCGCTGTCCATGCAGGCGGTCATGAGCCTGGCGGCCAAAAAATTTGCGCTGGATTCGGGATTCATGAACAGGAAATGCTGGGCGGACCTGGGGGAACCGCTCGACTGAACGACCTCCAGGGGTTCTCCCGTGAGGCTTTCCCCGAAGGCCTTCGGATTGCTCACGGTGGCTGAAGAAAGAATAAACCGGGGATGGGCTCCGTACATGGCGCAGACCCGCTTGAGCCTCCGAATCACCTGGTTCATATGGGAGCCGAATATGCCACGATAGGTGTGTATTTCATCAAGGACGACAAAGCTGAGATTCCTGAACAAGGCTTCCCAGGACGGGTGGTTGGGCAGGATGCCCCGGTGGAGCATGTCGGGGTTGGTGAACAGGATCTGTGGAGGATGGCTTCGGATCTTCTTTCTCCGGTAGGACGTGGTGTCGCCGTCGTAAATTTCGGCCGACAGGCTTTCCCTCATCCCCAGACAATCGATCCAGTGGATCAGGGCCTTGAGCTGATCCTGTTCAAGCGCCTTCAACGGAAAAAGGTAGAGGGCCTTCGCCTCCGGGTTTTTGAAGATCTCCTCAAGTACGGCAAGGTTGTAAATGAGACTTTTCCCGCTTGCCGTGGGAGTGGACACGACAACGCTTTTTCCTTTCCGGAGGTGCTCAATGGCCTCCACCTGATGGGTGTAAAGTTTTTCCAATCCCAGCCGATTGAATAGATGTAACATCTCAGGCGGCAGTGCAAGGGAGGAATCGAACCTCGCCTTCTCCGGCGGCAGGTAGTGCTGGTGCACGGTGATATCACCAAAATCTTTTTCTTCACGGAGCCGTTTTATGAAATTCGACAGTTTCACCTGAAAGGAGTTCCTCATGCAATGGGGTTTTGGACTGGTTTTCCTCTTTAACATATTCATCCTAAAATTTCAGTGCCTTTTCCGAACGGGAAAGGACACTGAGACACGAAAACCCGAAAAAAGAGTGACGTGACTCCAATAAATTGGTAAAAGGAGAAAGAGATACGCGTTGCCGCGGACGCTGGCTGTTTGTCTGTCGGTGTTGAGGTGATCATTCTTTTGAAAGTGAAGGCTGACCCAATGGATGAAAAAAATGCATTGCCCCCCATTTTGGAACTCCTGTTCGGGAAAGGGGATCTGATCGTCAAACAGGGCGATTACGGCATATCCATTTACCGCATCAAAACCGGAAAAGTGGGCATATATATAGAATCCGGCGAAAAGGAAGTGTGTCTGGCGATCCTGGGGCGGGGAGAAATCATCGGTGAAATGACGTTTCTCAACCAGAATATTGAGCCACGGTTTACCTCGGCGCGCGCCCTGGAAGAAACCCGGGTCGAGGTGTGGCACCCGGACAGGCTGACCAAGGAATATCAGGAGATGTCTCCCGTGATCAAGTACATTTGCGACCAGGTCTTGAGGCGACTGGCCCGCATGAACAAGCTTATCGGGAAACTGGACACCGGGGGCAAGAAACCTTCACCTGAGTCCGAATTGAGCGTCTCCCAGCGCCTCTTCTACAGAAAGGACGTGGATATCTCCTGCGAATACCGCTCCCTGGATACCCGAAAACCGGTCTGGCTCAAGGGATCTATCCGAAACCTCAGTTTGAACGGAGCGGGGCTGCAGGTGATTGCCCGAAACAACCTGAATTTTCCCCATGACCCCGGAAAGGTATTTCGGGTTAGAGCGACCCTTCCAAATGGAAGGGAAGTGGAAATGGACGCCCGGATAGTAACTTCCAAGAAGGCCACGATGACCGGAAGGCTTGACATCGGGCTGGCGTTGTTGGATCTCACTGAAGAGACAAGAAAAATCCTGGGCTTTTTCCTGATGCCCTGAGAGGGAGCCGCGCATGGCGATTGATCCAGTCATATATGGTTATGTGGTCAAGGAGGAGAAATATCCCGACAAGGCCGTCATCATCGAAGAGGGAAGCAAAGGGGAGTGGGCCTACGTCGTCCTTGAGGGGAAGGTCAAGGTCGCGAAGATGGCCCCCAAAGGGATTATCAAGGTCGATACCCTCGGAGAAGGTTCTGTTTTCGGTGAAATGGCCATGTTCATGAGGGAAAGCGGTTTGCGGACGGCATCCGTCATCGCCCATGGACCCGTGCTGATCGGTGTCCTTGACAGTGCCAGGCTGTTCGATGCCTACGCAGGTATTCCCCAGCAGATCAAGTCCCTATTTGAAACCATGATTAAGAGATTGGGAGAAACCACCAATGCGGTCACCTGGCTGGTCGGGGAGAAAGAATAGAGAGAAAAGCCGTCATTCGGACTCGGCCCTGGTTCGGCCTGGAAATTTCTCCTTGAGCGCCTCTGAAACGGCCTCCTGGTCCAGCGGTGCTTTTTCCGCCTTTTGTCTTTTCACCTCCTCCCAGGTCTTTTTCAAAATGTCGCTCATGAAGGTATCGTTCTCGCTGCTCCATGCACTCCAACCATCAACGCCGATGTACTCGTTGTAGGAAGTGGCATAATGGGGATCGTAGAGGCGGACACCTTTCTCTTCATCGAACTCATATCGGACATATTCCCCGTCAAAGCGCTCAAAATCCTCCTCACGGAGGCCCATGCCTTTCAACAAGGCCTTGTGTGCTGCGTCTATCTTCATGATATTCAAATCTCCTGCTCCATAACTCCCAGTTTTTTCTTTGCCGAATCCAACTCTTCCTGGAACTGTTCCCAGTTCAGGAGCAGGGCTTTCAGTCTTTCCTCTGTCTCATGGTAAGCCTTCATGAGCGTTACGGTTTGTTCTTTGTCCCCTAAAACCTCGGGATCCGCAAGGGATTTTTCGAGATCCCCCCGCGTCCCTTCAAGGACGGTTATCTCCTCTTCAGTTTTCTTCAGACGTGTGGAAAGGGGCGCCAGGGAACCGCTCACCAATCGCCTTCTTTCCGCCCGCTCACGGCGCTGGACCTTCCGGTCATATACATCGGCCTCCCGGGAGGACTCTTCCGGTTTTTCCTCGCGTGCCTTTCCAGCCTCCTTGAGCAGGTCCTGGCGCTCTACCTCGTTCAGGTGATCATAGTACTCGTACAGAGTGCCCGGATACGTCTCTATTTCGCCACCGCGAATATCCCAGATTTTGTTTGCCAGACCGTTTACAAAGGCCTGATTGTGAGAAACAAACATGAGGGTTCCTTCATATCGAGCCAGGGCATCGGTAAGGATATCCGCGGAGGTGATGTCCAGGTGGTTCGTGGGCTCATCCATGACCATCAGGTTCCCGGGTTTGACCATCAGTTTTGCCAGGGCGACCCGGGCCTTTTCTCCACCGGAGAGCACGCCCGTGGGCTTGTCGACCTCCTCACCGGAAAAAAGAAAACTGCCGCATACCCCCCTCACAAAACTGACCGATTCATGGGGAACGACTTGATAGACCTCTTCGATGACCGTTTTCTGGGGAACCAGCATGTCGGAATGATGCTGGGCGAAATAGCCCATCTCTACCTCATGTCCGAGGACGATTCGGCCTTCGTCAGGTGACAGCTCACCCGCGATCATCCGCAGCAGTGTCGTTTTACCACATCCATTCGGGCCGATAACCGCTACCCGGTCGCCCCTGGATACAGTCAGGTTTACATCCCTGTAGAGGGTTTCCTCCCCGAATCCCTTTGCGAGGCCCTGAATGGAGACCACTTCTTTGCCGCTCCTCTTGACCGGCGGAAAAGCAAATTTCATGGTCTTTTCCTTTTTTTGCTTCCGGATCAGGGTCTCTTTCTCGATCAGCTTGAGCTTGCTCTGTGCCTGCCTGGCCTTGGAGGCCTTGGCCTTGAACCTCTCGACGAATTTCTTTGCCTCTTTGATCTTCAGTTCCTGGTTCCTTGCCTGGGCCTCCAGAGCATGCTTTTCCTGTTTTCTGGTGCTTAGATAGAAATCATAGTCCCCGCCATAGAGCCGCATCCCTTCCATCTCGAAACTGATCACGCGCTGTATTTGGCGGTTCAGGAAATCCCTGTCGTGGGATACCAGGACCATGGCCCCTGAAAATTCCTTGAGGAATTTCTCGAGCCACCGTACCGAGGGGATATCCAGATGGTTGGTGGGTTCATCCAGGAGCAGCAGGTCGGGACGCCGGTGGAGAAGCGCGGCAAGAGCGGCGCGCATCTTCCACCCGCCACTGAGGGTGGAGACGGGTTGATGAAACTGTGTCTCTTTGAAACCAAGACCCAGGAGAATCTTTTCTGCGTCATAGGCGGGAAAACGAGAATCCAATTGGTCGAGTTTCTGGTGGATATCAGCCAGTTCTTCAGCGATGAGGGTCTGTTCGGATGCACTTGAGGTCTTCTTTATGGCAAGCTCCAACGCCTTCAACGCATCGTTCAGCTTCGCACGGCCGGGCACACTGTCCAGGACATAGGCGAGGATAGAACCGGAGAGCACTTCCTGAAGGTCCTGGGGCAGGTATCCCATACGGATCCTCTTCCGAATCCTCACCTGGCCCTCGTCAGGAGATATCTTTCCCACCAGCAGCCGGAGCAATGTGGTCTTTCCTGAACCGTTTCGCCCCACTAGACCGATCCGATCCCCGGGATTCACCTGAAATCCAATGTGGTCGAAAAGATTCCTTCCGGAAAGAAAGAGCGAAACATTGTGGACGGCGACGAGACTCATTTCAACAGGGCGAGTTTCCTGTGCTCTTGTTTAATGCACCGGTTCATGACCACCTGAATGCCCTTTTCTCTGGCCTTTCCGGCGCTGGCGTTTTCAACGACACCCAGCTGCATCCAGATAACCTTCGCCCCGATCTCCAAGGCCTGATCGACCACGGGAGCGACCCGTTCCGGCTTCAGGAAGAGGTCAACCACGTCCACAGGATCAGGGATCTCCTTCAGGGAACCGTAGCATGTCCTCCCGAGGATCTCCTTCTGTCCGGGATTCACGGGGATCATCTCATACCCCTGATCCAGGAGATAACGGGCCACCTGGTGGCTGTCTCGCGACGGTTTGGGGGAACATCCCACAACCGCAATGCTCCGGCACGTCTTGAGTATGTCGGCAACGACTTCAGGCGGGGGATTCCCGTCGGGTATCGCGCATGTTTCTGCCTTCATGACAATCCTCTCTACCGCACGATCTCCCTGATCTTTTCGGCCTTTTTCTTGACGTCCATGACCTTTTTGACGCCCGGAACCTGCTCGAGCACCTTGCTGGCGACCTTGGCTTCAATGGTGGACGTTTCGGATTTCACTCCGGCACCCTCCGCCTTTGCGTTTTCCTCCTGATCCGGGTCTTCTTTGATGGTCTTTTTGATATTCTTGAACTCCCGCACGGCGCCCCCCAGGCCCTTTCCAATGTCGGGAAGGCGCTTGGCACCGAAAATAAACAGGATGATAACAAGGATTATGATGAGTTCCGTTGGTCCGAGCCCAAACATGGGTTTCTCCTCTTCAATCAGAATCGTATTCAATTCTCATTCAAGCGCCTCCGCACTTCTTGCCGGCGCACATGGACCCGCTGACGGCTTGCTGAAGAGCCATCACGATCTGAACTGCACGGGTTCTTCACCCTCTTCCATGGCTTCGATGCTTCCGATTTGAAAGGCCGTCTCTCCCATGGCCTTGAGGCGCAGAAGCACCTCACCCGTCTCTTCTTCACTAACCACGATAATCAACCCGAGCCCGTTGTTAAAGGTGCGCATCATCTCTTGATCAGAAACATGGGCGGCCTTTTGCAGAAAGGTGAAAACGGGCGGAACAGACCAGTTGGAGCGATCGATGACCGCCTTGCACGGCCGGGGCAGGATGCGTGGCAGGTTTTCCGTAAGCCCGCCACCCGTGATATGGGATATGCCGTAGATGCGAAAATCCCGGCGCAAATTGGCGATGGTCCTGGCGTAGATGCGTGTCGGTTCCAGGAGTTCCTCACCAAGGGTGCGGCCGAAATCCTCCACATGATCATCCACGGACATCTTCAGACCTTCAAAAAAAATCTTGCGAACGAGGGAATACCCGTTGCTGTGCAGGCCGCTGGATGCGATACCGATCAATTGATGCCCCACGGCGATCTCAGACCCGTCAAGGAGTTCCTCATTATCGGCCAGTCCCACCACAAAACCGGCGACATCGTACTCCTTTTCAGCATAAAATCCAGGCATTTCTGCTGTTTCTCCGCCAATAAGAGAACACTTGGCTTCGAGGCATCCCACGGCAATCCCCTTGACGATATCCCGGGCCACGTAGGCATCCAGCTTTCCCATGGAGATATAATCCAGAAAAAAAAGCGGGGTGGCACCCTGCACCACAATATCGTTGACGCACATGGCCACCAGGTCGATACCGATCGTGTCGTGTTTGTTCAGCATGAAGGCGATCTTGAGCTTGGTCCCCACCCCGTCCGTGGAACTGACGAGCACCGGATTCTTGGTATTCTGAACATTCAGGGAATAAATACCCGCGAACCCGCCGATATCCGTGATGACCCCGGACTTGAATGTCTTCCTGACAATGGGTTTGATGAGGTCCACGAACCGATTTCCAGCTTCGATGTCAACCCCGGCCTCTTTGTACTGGTCCTTTTTCAAGTTTTTTTCCATGAATTTATCGGCCTCAAGATCGATGGAATCCTAAAATGTCCCTACCCGGACTTCTAACGAAGTTTCTTTATCCTGCTTACCTAAGGAAGCGGATCTCAGAATCTTTTTCATGTGCTTTCTCACAGTGCACTTGGCAACTTACTTCTACATGGACGACTATTTGGGGTTCACGCCTCCCAAACCCTACGCGCTTTT
>CAYUCJ010000041.1:0-14726 GCA_964443285.1 uncultured Desulfobacteraceae bacterium
AAGTTGAGGTTGTTCGGTTTTAGCACGCATTCCTACATGGAGGAATGCCTTGAGGGGGCGGCCCGGCTGCCGTGGATAGACGGCATCATGTTCACTTACAACTACCGCCTGATGCATGAGCCCCGCATGAAAGCGGCGGTTGAGGCCTGCTACCGAGCGGGCATCGGCCTCACGGCCATGAAAACCCAGGGCGGCGGTCCGATCAAGAGCGATTCCGAGTCTGAGATAGAGATGGCAGGCCGCTTTATGCAGAAAGGATTTACCGACCATCAGGCAAAGCTGATGGCTGTTTGGGAAGATAAACGTATCGCCAGCATCTGCTCTCAGATGCCCAATCTCACCATTATGGCGACCAACGGGGCGGCCGCAGTGGATCAAACCCGCCTTTCACAGTCCGATCGTGCCTTGTTGGCCGATTATGCCAGGGAAACCTACACCGATTATTGCACCGGATGCGGCCGTCTCTGTTCAGAAGCGCTTGGCAAAAAGGTAATGATAAACGATGTCATGCGCTGCCTCATGTACATTCATTCCTACCAGGATTTAATGCTGGCTCGTTCCGCCTTCGAAACGTTGCCGGCGCAAACAAAAGCGCTCCTGGCTCAGTCGGACTTCAGCCAGGCCGAAACGTCGTGTCCTCGAAACCTGCCGATCGGACGGATGATGCGAGAGGCAGTCACTCTCTTGGCCTGAGAGCTCTCAGAAGAGGATTCAGTGATTCAGGAGAAGAAGAACAACAGCCGGCGGCAAACGCTTTTGAGCATGGTTATTTTATCTATTCTCGTGGTTATCGGGGTGGGATTATTTGTCACCCAATCCCGCTTTAACCCGGGGGTGCTGCAGAAGAATGCGTTCCTGCCGGCGCCGAATAAAAACAAACCATCTTCCCAGCTGTCTCCGAACGCATACTTTGTTCCCTTGCCTGAAGGTATGCAGCCCCTTACACCAACGGAGATATTTGATGGCCGCAATCTTTCCGACAAAATAGACGGTAAAGCGGAACTGTATCTGTCTGCCGGTTTTACCCGTTTGGTCAGCCAGCGCTTTAAGGATGAGCGTGAGGACGATCTGTGGATGGAGGCCTTTGTTTATGACATGGGCAGCAGTCAAAACGCTTTTTCAGTGTTCAGCGCCCAGCGCCGGGAAGGGGCAGAGTCGCTCGGTCTGGCCCAACACGCTTACAGCACACCCAACGCGCTCTTTCTGACTCACGGCCGTTGTTATTTGGAGATCATCGTATCCAAAGCATCGGGACAGGTGCTTGAGCCCGTAAGAATAATGGCCGAGACATTTGTTCGGAACACCCCTGCGGAAGCAGCCACCCTCAACGAAACGGAGCTGTTCCCCAAACAGGAACTGGTCAAGAACAGTATCGTTCTAATCTCTTCGAATGCTTTTGGTTTTGATGGTTTCGATAAGATATACACAGCCGAATATGAGTTTGGCAAAAACCGTCTCACGGCCTACCTTTCGCATCGTAAGACGCCTGTGGAAGCAAAAAAAATGGCCTCAGCTTACGCTCAGTTTCTATTGGCCTACGGAGGGCAGAATATGGAAGAAAAGCTGCCCATAAAGGATGCCCGATTGATAAAGATTTTAGACACCTTTGAAATCGTCTTTTCTCATGATTCGTATTTGGCAGGTACTCGGGAAGCTGCTACCATGGATCAGGCAAAAACGCTGGCCATTCGACTATATCAGCAAATAAAGGAAGAGCCTAATGAATCTCGATCCAAACCGTAACGGATTGAACCGGCGTCAATTTCTGAATCGATTGACCAAAGCAGGCATTTCCATAACTGCTGCCTGTGCCGCGGGTTTCTGGTTCCATGACTCCAAAGGTCCCTTATCATCAAAACCTGAGCAGTCGAACCTTTTCCTGAAGGATTTTTCCATTGGCACTCGGGGACAAAAAATGAGCATCATCCGGGGGGAGGACAGGGTTGCCACCTTACGGCTGGCGCTAAGATCACTCGGCGGTATTGAAACATTTATAAAGAAAGGGGATCGGGTATTGATCAAAGTCAATGCCGCTTTTGCATCTCCGGCCATGCTGTCGGCAACGACTCATCCTGCAATCCTAACCGAAATGACGCAGCTTTGTCTTCGGGCCGGCGCCGCATCCGTCGTGGTAACGGATAACCCCATTAATGATCCGGCCAGCTGCTTTACCCTGACAGGCATTGCCGATGCCGCCCGCAAAGCCGGCGCCCGGTTATTATTGCCGCGCGATGACCTGTTCAGCCCTGTGACGGTCAAGGGTGCAAACCTGATTCGAAACTGGCCGGTTCTTTACAAACCCTTTACGGGTATCACCAAGGTGATCGGTATGGCCCCCCTTAAAGATCACCATCGAAGCGGCGCATCCATGACCATGAAGAACTGGTATGGACTTCTGGGGGGGCGTCGCAATATCTTTCACCAGGATATCCACACCATTATCATGGAACTGGCCATGATGGTGAAGCCGACTCTCGTGATACTGGACGCCACCACGGCCATGATGACCAACGGTCCCACCGGAGGATCTCTGTCGGACCTTAAGAATACCCATACCATGATCGCCAGTACGGATCAGGTGGCTGCCGACGCATTTGGTGCATCTTTACTAGGGCGATCTTTAGGCCGGCTTCCGTTCATCGGGAAAGCGGAAGCCGCAGGAATCGGAACCGCGGACTATCTCAAACTGAACCCCGTAATGACCTCAATTTGACATGATAGCACCCTAGAGAAGATCATGAATATCGTAACCACCCGACGAATCTGTCAAGTGTTCTTTCTTGTTCTGTTTTTATGGTTTTGCGCGGTCACAACCCTTGGGGTTCAATGGTGGCAGTTGCGAGGCTGGCCGGTAAACTGGTTGATTCAACTGGATCCGCTGGTGGGACTGGCGACACTGCTGAGCACCCGAACGGTATAT
Organism: uncultured Desulfobacteraceae bacterium; assembly: GCA_964443285.1. Lineage (GTDB taxonomy): Bacteria > Desulfobacterota > DSM-4660 > Desulfatiglandales > Desulfatiglandaceae > CAYUCJ01. The sequence goes on from CAYUCJ010000041.1 coordinate 2,921, forward strand.
GCCGGCCTCTTATGGGGGCTGGCAACGATCGTACTGACAATCATCCTGGGAAGATTTTTTTGCGGTTGGGTCTGCCCGTTCGGTTCCATTCACCAGTTTGTGGGCTTTCTGGCCAAACGGAAGAGATCAATGCCCGAAAAAATAAGACTTAATCGATACCACCCGGGACAATCGATCAAATACTGGATTCTGATTTTTCTTCTGACGATTTCGGCACTCGAACTGCTGATCGACCTCATTCGTTTGCCCGAAACCCATCGATTGTTTTTCGGGATCGTGCTGTTGGCCGCACTGACATGGATGATTCTCAAAGCCGTGCGACAAACAACGGCGAATCCAAAAAGAACCGGCTTTCTGTTCTTGATCCTGGTTGCCGCCTGGGTGCTCTTAAGCGCGCTCTTTAAAGGCCATCAGACCTCCGTGGCATCTCTTCAAGTCGGACTGCTGGATCCGATTTCGCTGGTGTACCGCTCCATAAACCTTCTTGTTCTTCCGCTTGTTGACCGGTCTTCCGTATCCGTCTCAACCATCCCGCGCGTCTACGACGGTACCTTGTTGATTGCAGCCATATTCCTGTCGGCGGTATTACTGAATCTGGCCGTGCCGCGTTTTTATTGTCGTTTCCTCTGTCCGGCCGGCGCCATGTTCGGCATATTGAGTCGTTTTGCCCTCTTTAGAGTGGGCAAGACAAATAATGAATGTATCGATTGCGGTCTCTGTGAAAAGAATTGTGAAGGTGCGTGCTCGCCGACGTCGCAGATTCGAATAAACGAATGCGTCCTGTGCATGAACTGCCTGACCGAGTGTCGTCATCATTTGATGACCTATCAGACCACTCCGTCCGCTTCGGGTGAAATTCTCGGACCGGGTCTGTCTCGCAGGCAATTCTTGGCTTCGGCGGTATCCGGAGCCGCAGCCATTCCCATGCTGCGGGTAAGCGGTCATATGGGTGGAAACTGGGACCCGGCTCTGGTGCGTCCTCCCGGTGCCCTGTCGGAAAAAGCGTTCCTTTCCCGTTGCATCAAATGCGGTCAGTGCATGCGCATTTGCCCTACCAACGTGATCCACCCGGCCGTGCTTCAGGGCGGTCTTGAGGCACTGTGGAGTCCTGTTCTCAATTTTCGTATGGGAACCAGCGGGTGTCAGATTCGTTGCATTGCATGCGGAAATATCTGCCCAACGTCTGCCATACGGCCCATCAGCTTGGATGAACGACTTGGGAAAGACCGCTATACCGAGCACGGACCGATCAAAATCGGGACCGCCTTCGTCGATCGGGGCCGCTGCCTGCCCTGGGCCATGGACAGGCCCTGTATCGTTTGCCAGGAAAATTGCCCGGTGAGTCCCAAGGCCATCCGGACCCGTGAAGTTTTTAACACGATTGATACGGGTTCCAGGCTGATGGTGGCAAAAGCCGATACGTTGTATATCGAGTTTCAGGGCACCGGTCCCGGCAAGAATCAATTGGCCACGGGTGACTATTATACCGTGGTTCTGCCGTCACCCGATCATCGACCGCGGCGGATCGTCAGCAACTGGGAAAGGGGTTTGCGGATTGCCGACGGGTCTGCCTTTGAATCACCGCCGCTGCCGGGAAGCCGCGTCGAAATCCGGATACGGCTTCAGCAACCCTATGTTGATCCCAAACTCTGCATCGGCTGCGGTGTTTGTGAACACGAGTGTCCGGTTCCGGGAAAGCGCGCGATTCGGGTGACGGCGGACAATGAGTCAAGAACCCCTGAGCACGCGTTGGTTCTTAAACGGTGAGGATGTTTGGGGGGAATCTTCTTGACAATCCAAATAGTGATCCCGCAAAAAACTGGTTCGTGCCGCAGACGGCACCCTATGAGGAACGAAGTGGAGCCGAACCTGACACTCTTTTCCAGACGTCTTCTAAACCCCCGGAGGGAATGGATACCTGAAAAAGGCCCTCAGGTTCTCCTGCTGAAATGCGAATTGGCCGGATGATCACAACCGATGACAAACCAGAGAACAAGACCAAGGCCTCCCTTGAGGCTTCCATTCGGGACGGCGTCTCCCATGCCGTGATGCTGGGGGCAGGTGAAAGCTACCTGGGACCGTTCGGCATTTTCCTTCAGGCCACCACCCTCCAGATCGGCATCCTCGCCTCCCTGCCCCAACTCTTCGGCGCTGTGATGCAGTGGGCCAGCGCATGGGCCATGGACCGAATTCGAAGCAGAAGGCGCCTGATCGTAATAGGAACAATCTTCCAGGCCTTGTTGTGGATTCCCATTTCAGTGCTCCCTTTTGTGCTGGGTGTTGGAAGGTCTTCGGTCCTCTGCCTGATCGGTCTGGTTATGCTCTATCTCGGCGCAAACGGGACGATAGTGCCTGTTTGGAACAGCCTGATCGGAGATCTGGTCCCCTCGAGCGCCCGAGGCAGCTTTTTCGGAGGTCGAAGTCGCCTCACAGGGATCAGCACCTTTCTCGCACTCGTCTGCGCCGGAGCAGTCCTAAGCGGTTTCGAAAGAGGTCATCGCCTCCAATGGGGTTATCTAGCCGTTTTTCTGGTGGCCTGTTTCGCGAAGCTCAATTCTGCCCGGTGGCTCGCCAGGCACGAAGATCCCCCAATTCACTTCGACCCTGAACAGGTCTTCACCTTCCGCCAGTTCATAAAACGATCGCCTCATTCCAATTTTGCCAAGTTCGTTTTTTTCGTGGGAGGCATCAATCTGGGCGTCGCGTTTTCGTCCCCCTATTTTGCGCTTTACATGCTGAGGGATCTGAAGCTTTCCTATCTGGAGTTTACCATGGTCACGGCCGTTATGGTGATCACCCAGTTCCTGACCTTTAAGTCCTGGGGACGTCTGAGCGATCGCTTCGGAAACAAGAAAATCCTCAACCTCTGCGGATGGGGCGTCTGCATGGCCCCGTTGTTATGGCTTCTCTCCCCTAAAGTCCTTTATCTCATGGCCGTACAAGCCTATGCGGGATTCACCTGGGCAGGCTTCAGCCTCGCCTCTTCCAACTTCATCTTTGATGCGGTCAGTCCACCCAAGCGGGCCCGCTGTGTGGCCTATCAGGGGCTGATCAACGGGTTTTCCGTCCTTGTGGGATCTTCGGCAGGCGGCTACCTGGCGGGTCACCTCCCCCGGCAACTGGCGATCGGCAACTGGATCTGGAAACCTGCCTCCGTGCTGCTTTTCATATTCCTCATCTCCGGAATCATGCGGCTGATCGCCGCAGGCGTATTCCTGTCCCACTTCAAAGAGGTGCGTCCCGTTGAGCCGATCCGCTACCGCGAGCTGATCTTCCGGATCAGCCAGATCCGGCCCATCGCAGGGGCCACCTTCAGTCTCTTTACAGGGCACTTCAGGAACAAAAGAAATGGATCGGATTCCAGTGAATAGGCTGAGAGCCGGCGTCATGATTCGGGGGACACGATACTTGATCGAACCGCAAAAAGTCCGGTCCTCAGGACTTTTTTGCTCAGGGACCTGCCGTCGCTCTCAAAAAAGCGAAAAATATTTTACGTTATCGTCCAGATCATGCCCATATGAAGAAAACATGTCCAAGAATACAGACCTTATGGTCACGTCTTCCAGATCCGTAACATGTCGGTTTCACAAACACGTTTCTAAAACGTGTCGAAATAAATCGATTTTATCGACACGTTATTTTGAAAGCGTTCCCCAACCCCATCTTAAATGCTTGGTACAATCTCATATGCACTGCAGTGGTGCATGTTTTTCAAATATGCACCAATTTTATTTAAATCAGTGCACATTTGAAAATCCCTGAAACAAATCATACAGACCGGCATTAATAAAAAAACATCTCGTCCCGCCTTTTTTCGGCTCATAGATGGCATCGCCCAAGTAAATATTGGCCTGGATGCCGTGGAGATACAAATTTCTCGTGGCCCAGTTCAAACATGAAATCCTCAGCAAACCGATTGAAATTTCTTCGCACGGCCCGTTTCAATTGTTTGGCTTGGACTCCATTCATTCTTTAACAAGCGCGTTTGCCTTTGTATCTTGCTTTGCTTTCCGCAATGGCGTGCTCATTAGACCGCTCAACCCTTTCAATTTCCACTCGAATCGTGGCTCCCAGTGCTTGGGCAACGCGGCGTATCATGCTTAGAGAGTGTCCCTCGTAGCTGGGCGATTCGAGGCGGCTGATTTGCTGTTGTGACGTGCCCACACGCTTGGCCAGTTCCTTCTGGGACAATCCGGACTCCTGACGCAGCGCAGCAAGCTGTATGGCCAAATCCCATGCCTCCCCAGCTTTTTTAAAACGGGCAGCAAAGTCGGGTTCTCTCAACTGATCCTGGAGATAGCGATCAAAATTTGTTCGCCTTTTCATGTTTCATTCCTTGAAAGCCAATCCCGTTTTCTTTGCAAGGCAACCTGTCGCTCACGCAATGGAGGGGAGGCCTGTGGTACTCACGGTTTCGGAGCTTTGCGAGACCCGCTAGGACCGCAGCAAAATCATCCGGATTGGAATCCTTGAGTTCATCAAGAAAATCACGGACAGGGCATCCGCCCGAGCTTGTTTCATAGAATTCTATCGTAAATTCACGGGGAATCAACGCCAATATTGATGTAGAAAGATTTTCCGATTTGATCTTCATCATGGCCTCGGTGACCCTCTGCGATAGGAATGTTCCATCCTGAAACTTGTTCAGCAAGTCGTGCTGTCTTCCCACCGGGAGTAATGTGGGCGAAATATACTTCGTCGGCCATGGCCGCAACCATTTTATTCCGCTGTTCTGAGAGAGCGGCGGTGAGGCGGCGCTGCGAGGACTCAAATGAGGATAAAAGCAAAATCCGGCCCGCCTCAATGCCTCTGCGCCATTCCGTAGGAATTCTCATCCCTTCAAGACTTCGGGCAGGAGAAATGATGATCGGCTGGCGCCCCCGCAGCAATATCTGAAGGCATTCTTTTTCAATGGGCGAATGAAACCCGCTGATGATGCATCGGCCCCGGTTCCGCCATTTTTGGGCCTGATCCATAGCCTTGAGGATGGCATCGCCGGGACAGCTTTTGGAACAGAAAAGTGCGGTTTTGGGGAGACTGATCAGATCCAGTCGGCCGATTGCCCAAAGCCGAACAGGAGTATTTTTATCCAGGCGTTTGGCCAACTGAATCGGGTAGAATGGGCTGTTACGATCAATAAACTGCACCAGGTTGTCTATGGCCATAAATATCAGCCTTCTCTGCTTTCAGTCTTTCTTATAGAGGTCTCTTGGTAGCATTGTATAAAAAACGGTCAACTTCTTCGATTTTCCTCACTGGTCTATACAATTAAAAACGCTTTGTTTTCATTTGATTACAGAAGGCATTGGTTTATCAATTGTATAAAAATGCGGACCAAACCGAGTCTTCCGAAATCGTTTTACACAATTCCCACCTGGAGCCTTTACCTCGTTTGCCGCCCACGGGGCCACCCCTATAACTATCGGTGATCCTCAAAATCCTGCTCGGAAATTGGCAAGGTAATCCTACTCCTTGAGTTGGTCTGTCAGGACGAAAGAGATCAGATCCTGCTGCAAGAGGCTGTAATGAGGGCCCAACAGATCACGCCCGACTTTGTCGTACCCTACTGATGTTGGCAAGTGGTGATCGGTCTCAAATAAATATTCGGCGGGTTGACTCCACCCTAGATCATGCCTCGAATATTGCCCAAAATAAATCGCGCTTTTTCACCGCGCAGCATCGCGAAGGGAGTCATGAATTTGACCCTCACACCAATGCAGACATTGGGTATCTTCACCTGTCTTATCCCGTCGCTTGCGACCTCGTGCGTGACAACCACATGATTGTGAGCAAGGGCATAGGCGATCAGATAGTAGTCTGCATCCTGAAGAAATGCGCTCACTGCCGCCGGCCGATAGTTCTGGTCCTGTACCCATTCGCTAACCGTAGCAAGGGTGGAGAGCATTTGCTGGTCGGGAGTCAGAAAAAACGAGCTTCCCCTTTCGTTAGCCCAGTTCGACAGATCATCGCCACCTTCCTTCAACTCGTCCGCGATCTTCTCGATACTGAAAACCTTTCCGGTCTTGTTTTGATTGCGCAACCAATCCCAGAATGCCGGGCAGAAGTCCATACCGTAATGTAGCCGTTTAGCCTGAATAAACACATTGGCGTCAAGAAGGTATGCCATCAAAGAGGAACCCCCATGCGAATCCCAAATTCAAGAAAAGTCTTTTCTTTCTTGATCCCGAGCAAGTGGAATGCCTCACGATACAGCGTCTGACCTTCCAGCGTGCTCACTACCAATGCATGAACAAAGCGCCGACTTGCACGCGCTTCCTGTGTTAGGTAGAAATTCCCTCCGCTAGATTTCAACAACTTGCGAAGGCGTTCAAGTTCATGGTCGTATGCTTGTTGAAAGACGTCCTGCGAGATGCGTCCGGCGTCCAAAATACGACGAAGAATCACAAGCGTACTGACCTTGAAGCGTCGGGCAAGGTCTTGAAGGGCATCCAGCGGGTTGGCAGGCGGCAGAGATTCCTCTAATGATTTGATCGGTACCAACAATTCGGCCGCCACTTGGTTGCACCAGCGCTCAATCCGGTGCGACGGCAACACTCTGGGACTCAAGTCTGAAAGGGCGCTCTCGCCCAACCAGAGATGGGCAAGTTCGTGGGCCAGGGTAAACATCTGAGCCGCCTTGGTGTCGGCACCATTGATAAACACGAGCGGAGCGAGGTCGTCCGACAGGGCGAATCCTCGGAATTCCTCCGGGTCGAGCTTTCGCTGGTTGTTGCTGCCCACGACGCCGCTCACCATCACGAGGACCCCAAGGTTTTCGGATTGTTCGATAAATCGTCTCAGCGCTTCGGTCCATGTAGAGAACCCACGACGCGCCTCCAGATCGAAACCTAACGTACGCCTCATAGCTTCTGCGGTTTCATCGACCGGCGCGTCAACCTTTACGGAACCGACGAATGGCCGTGGGTCTTCTCCAATAGATCTCGCGTAATCGCGATACCAAGCCTGGCGGCGCTGGCAGAGGTAGAGAACATCGAGCAGATCGGGACTGGGTGTTCCAAGCAGTTCGCCACCCATGGTGCGAAGATCCGGAATTGGAACTCTTTCTTTCCGGGGTTCGGAAAGGAACAGGTATCCCATAGGCACGAAAACGGCTTTGGCGAAGGCTTCAAGCTGTTTGAACGTCGGCATGGCTTCGCCGCGTTCCCACAAGTCGATTTTTGGGAATTTCTTTCTAAGGCTCGCGGGGCTGCGACCCGCACGTTCGCGGGCCCAGCGTAGGAGATCGGGCTTTACCTCTACGCGCATCATACAGCCTCCCCATTTACATCAATCTTGCCCCTCACCGCCGGCGAAATGATGGCTGTGCAATACTCAAGCAGCCTATTCATTCCCCTTAACCTCGTTGCCCATCAATTCAACTTCATTGCGGATGATGTGTTCCCAATAATCGCGTTATCATATCAGGCCACCGGGCATTTGTCGCGATTCTCTAATACGTTTGGCGGTGGCTACTTTGATTTCAACAGGGCATTATCAGGATTTGGTCAATTCCATCACGTCAGACACTGAGGAACGCGATGCCGGCGCCATTTCAAAAAGCAGCTTTCCTGTATCCAGTTTCGGAGTCCTTTTGGACAAGTAAAGCATTTCAATGCCGACAACATGTTTATCGGCATTATAGTCCACAACTATGCCGGGCGAAACCTCTTCCGATTCCACGGCTTCCGACTCATCAAGGGTCAGATAAAGGGCATCGGCTTCATTATCAATTTTCAGTTTCATAGCTTACCTCTGATCTTACGGTCAAAGAAAAGTGTAATCACTCGTATAGGGTTTATATGCGGATTGATTATAACACGAAGCACGCGATTGTCACACTGGGAAATCGCTGCCAGCCGGTGTTCCAGCATGGGATCCGTTGCATCCGCCTCAACTCGCTGTGGGAATGCCAGCACCCGCTCCAGCCATTCCTTTTCAATCTTACGCTTGAGCAGTGCATCCTCGGCATGACGTGTTAATTGAAAGTCTATCATTCTGCCGCCTCTTCCTCCCCTCATCCAACCACTCTGGCCATGCACTACTCTATGCCATAGTTGATGATGAAATGCAGTTCCTCATCGGTAAATCCGCAAGGTTTGCCAAGGACCACGTGGATGATGGGTTTTGTCGTTGAAGAATTACTGCCCCGTCCTTCCCGATTTATCAGATATCAAGAGACCCGGTCACCAGCAATGCGACCACCCGCCCTAAGCCGCTTACCGAAAAAGCCTTACCGATAACTTACCGATTGCCGCCCCTGTAAACATACCGCACACTCCGGCCCTTCCCGATTTGTTCTGCAAAACCAGCTTCCACCAGTGCACGCAATTCTTTTGTTGCCGTTACTATGGGTGGCCGAAATCGTATCCACGATACGCCCGTACTCTCGATCCATGACCAGAATATAGACGTCGCAGGAATCAAGACACTTCAGGTACGGCTTTGCTATCCGTCGCCCCGAAAGCGGCTCTTTGTCATAGAGGAAAACGTCGCAGAACCGGCTTAGACTCTCGTCGCTGGATACCGCTCCGGCAATTGCCACTCGCTCGATTTCAAATTCCTTCTGCACCGAGCTGATGAAGACCCTTTTTTTTGACCATCTCATACCGCTACTACCCAGTTCATGAGTCGTGGAAGGGGAATGTTGTGTTCTTTTCGAAGTTGTTCATTTTGTCTCATGAGGCTTTTCATCTGAGGCCCCAATATGAAGGATTATCCCACACTACGTGTAAATTGTCATTGATGTCATAATTGATGATAAAATCCAGCTCCTCGCCGGTAAAGCCGTACTGCTTGGCCAGTGTGTGATCAATGAAGACCTCATTGCTCCATAGCAAAAGACCGCAAGTCATTCTTGATATAGTATTTTGCGCCAAGTTTCGTTAGAAGTGCTTCCGCATCGGAGAGAAATTTGCGCCAGTCCACGAGCTGCTCGTATTCTTTCATATGGTTCAGCTTGCCCACCTTCCAAAAATTCACATACGGATGGGCCATGCGGATGACTGCGAGTGCCTGGTCAGGGTCGATCACCGGCTCAAGGCTGACCCACGTAAAGATGCCCTCTTTATGAGCGGTTTTCAAAATGTTCAGCCGGTCATTTACAGTTGAAGCCTTCGGCTCCCAACTCTTACGCACATCATCATCAGCAAAGCATAGGGTAATGCCCAGTTGCGTATGGGCAGTCTTCATGAGGCCCATGTCCTCCAGAATCAGATCAGCGCATCCTTTCGTTAGAACCTGATTATTCAGGTTATGCTTAGAGACAATCTCAAGAGCCTGCCGCGTCAATCGTTCGGTTCGTTCAAGCGGCTGGTAAGGATCGCTTAGGAAACAGAACAGAACGGAGCGGGGATCGCCCTGCAAACGCCGGGCATCTTTTTCTAGGAGTCTTAAAATATCTTTTCGCGGTTCAGCCTTTGCATGCCATTTTTCCCCGGTTGTCCGCATGCATGCAGGTGCATAGCAATATCGGCAGCCATGGGTGCATCCACTATAGAGATTGCACGCAAGCTCCGAGTACTCCCGTGCTCTCCCCCTCGGTTCATAGACAACATTCATAAGTGGTCTCCTTTAAGAATAGCGAATTTCTTCCCCTTGGGGTTTTTTCCATGCGTTGTAGGAAACATGAAAATTTTGTTCCGGCAATTTTTTTTCTTTGACCATCAATTGCAGAGCTTGCCTTGCGTGGGCTGCCAGCATGCCATTCTGCAATGCAAAAATATAAACATCTCTATTTGTTGTTAGTTCGCGCCTGAGCACTGCGGCCTCAAGGTCCTTCTCAAAGACCGAAATTTTGGTCGGCTTATCATATTCCGGGAATAATGACGGCTGAGACGGATCAATTCCGTCCTTGTCGATATCGAAGTTCGCATCTCCACCATGTCTCCAGGCTACCTTCAAGAATTTATCAACCCCAAGCGGATGCCCAGAGCCAAAGACAAGTCCATACACATTTGCCCCCTTACGGATTGAAAAGGAACCAAGATAATATTCCAACCCGGCAGGTATCCAGCGCCTGTAAGAGTCGGCCACGATTCGGTGTACATTGGTTCCGTTCATTTTTGAAAAGTCTTTGTCCGTTACGGGCACACAATCCCGAATTTCCGGCTGCTTTCTGAAGCGGTTCACCATGGCCGATGAAATGAAGAAAATGAAATCCGTCTTGGGAAGTCTTACAATGGCCTGAAATATAGCTTTTGTGATTTGCTTCACACCATTTTGATCGAGAAACAACAGATTCGCCACCCTACCGTGCATATGGGACCTCCATTGCCTAGAGGCCGATTGAAAATCATCTTTCAACGCGGCAAATTCAACTCGCGGGAGAGAAAGTCTTTGTTTCTCAACATAAAGGGATAAGTTTTTGAATTTTGACGGAGACTTTTCATTGAAGTACGCTTTAATGGTTTTTGACCTCTGATTCGCGTCTTGAAACATCGCCTCTTGGATTTCATCGCACGTAATGACAGGACTTCCTGGATTGCCGTTCACATCGAATCCGGGCCCAGCAAAAAAGTCAAAAATCTGCAAAATATCAACAGATGATCCATTGATGAACACCGGTAACCACTCACGCAGGTACTCCTGGTAAAGCTCCAGCTTATCTTGTGTGCCTTCGTCAAAGGGTTTGAGATGCAGGTCGCGTACAGGCATCGCTATGTTCCTATCATTGACGCGGATCCGGATAGTCAGCAGTCAATTCAGGCTTTCCATTGGCGGTCAACATTTCATAGTCTGTCTTATTAGATGATTCGAGTCCCAGCAGTCAGCCTCTTTCATCTGCGCGCAAGACGTAGAGCAACTTAAAAGATCGTATATTCGATTTTTGTCAACCCTGACTCCACTCCCGGCACATTTGTAGGTCCCCATTCTATGTTTCCATAACTATGTGTATAACTTGAAATAATCCTTCTCGGGCATTACAGCTGAGAAAAGCTTGAAAAACGAGAGCCCCGTTATTCCTTCAAATTGATCAACTTTAATAGGACGAGCTCCAACTTTGATCGAGTGATCGATTGAGATACCAGGATACTCCTCTATATATACAATCCTTCCCACCCCTGCTTGGTAGGCCTTCTTTGAGCAAAGAGTACAAGGAGAGTCGGTTGTATACAATGTACCACCGATTAAGGATTTTGCACCGTGAACCATTGACTGGATGAGGGCGTTCTCCTCGGCATGGAGGGCACGGGTATATTCACGTGATTTCTTGTTCTCGATTATTGAGAGTTCATCACAGAAGCAAAAAGGATTGTCACCTATATTACGTTTGGTTATATGCTGAATGAACTGTTCCCCTCTCTCATACTCACTAAAGGCGACTTCATCCAAGTTTGAAATCAGCTCATTGGCTGTTCGAAGAGAGCAAGGAACCTGACCCGCAGGCGGGTCATTCCATCCAACTCCCAAAACATATCCGTCCGTATTGGTTACAATTGCTCCTACATGTCTTGACATACAACCAGAATTCTGTCTGGCGGACATCGCGATTTGCATGTTTCTTTCATCTGATTCAGGCGGTATGCAACCCGATTTTTGCGTCAACGCAATTAATCTTATTAGATGGTAGCGGAGGATGGGCCAAGTCTTCGATGGGTCCGAATAATTATGAATAAAATAGTCAGCTCTCTGCGTGCATTCTGGGATATTTTGAGAAGTTACCCATTCAGCGATGTTATCCCTTTTTTTGTTTTTAACCTTCCTGCCTTGCTCTCTTTTTTCAAGTTTCTTTAAGGCGTCCTCGTTCAAACCCTCTAACGCTTCACGGCGTTCACGAAGCGGGCGTTGAATGTCAACAAGATAAAAT
>CAYUCJ010000042.1:0-12639 GCA_964443285.1 uncultured Desulfobacteraceae bacterium
TCTTCAACCAGGAGTACCTTCTCCTCCATGATTTCCTCCTGTAACGAAACGACTTTCAACGAAGTCGTGCCTCTCAAGAGCCAGGCAAACAGCCTATTCCAGAAGCTGCGCTCCCTCCGGCGTGATTAGAAAGCATTTGAAAAAGATTGTCAGGTTCGGCTCCTCTTCGTTCCTCATAAACTGTCATTTTCGGCATAAATTAACTTCTTATGAACTCATCTGGAAAAATAGGCCACAATCTCTTCCGTCAGCGCATCAACGGTATACTCCGACGGCATGAGGTCCACTGAAAACCCATAGCCTTCAGCGGTCTTTGCCGTAATGGGTCCTATGCAGGCGGAAGCCACAGAGGTCATCTTCTCTCTCAATGCTTCTTTCCATGAACCGAACATCTCCACAAAATTGATGACCGTCGATGAACTGGTGAAAGTGACCATATGGACCTCGTTCCTCTCCAGCATCGCCTTCACGCGCTCCACATCATCGCCCGGTCTCACGTTCTGATAGGCGGGAACCACATCCACGTCCGCTCCCATTTTTCGAAGCTCCATGGGCAGGAGCTCCCTGGCCTTCACCGCCCGGGGGATAAGGATCTTCTGACCCCTGATGCCGAATCCGGCGAGCCCCTCCACCACAGCCTCGGCACGGTATTCCCCGGGCACCAGGTCGGGCCTGATCCCCAACTCCGTCCACGCCTCGGCCGTCCTCGGACCGATGGCGCCGATCTTCACCCCTTTCAGATCCCTCACGTCCCTGCCCAGTCCGTGGAGCCGTTGCAGGAAATATTTCACACTGTTGACGGAGGTAAACAGCAGCCAATCATATTGGGCCAACTGCTCGATCGCCGAATCCATGGGTTCAAAACTCTCCGGCGGCCCCACCTCTATGGTGGGGAATTGAATACACTCCGCGCCCAGTTGAGAAAGGCGTTCCACGAATCCACTGGCCTGCTCCCTGGCCCGGGTCACCACGATGCGACGCCCGAAAAGGGGTCTCTTTTCAAACCACTCGAGCTTTTCCCTCAACCGGACAACCTCTCCCACGACGATGATAGCGGGGGCCTTCATTCCGCACGCTTTCGCCAATTCGGCGATATCCTCAAGGGTGCCCACGAGCGTTAGCTGATCAGAGCCCGTCCCACGCCGGATCACGGCAACGGGGGTACCCGGGTTGCGCCCATGGGCCATGAGCTTTTCGGCAATGGCGGGAAGATTTCGGACGCCCATCAGAAACACGAGGGTTCCCGCCCCGGTGGCCAACTTGCCCCAGGCGATGTTGGACTCCTTTTTTCCGGGGTCCTCATGCCCGGTGATAAAGGCAAGTGTAGCCGTGTAGTCCCTGTGGGTCAGAGGAATGCCGGCATAGGCGGGCACCGCGATGGCAGAGGTGACCCCCGGCACAACCTCGAATTGGACCCCGGCCTCGACCAGTCCCTCGGCCTCTTCACCGCCTCGGCCGAAAATAAACGGATCTCCTCCCTTGAGTCTGACCACGGTCTGGCCCTTTTTCGCTCTTTCCACGATCAGCGCGTTGATCAGCTCCTGCGGCAGGGTGTGATGTCCCTCCTTCTTCCCCACATAGATCCTTTCAGCGTCTTTTCGGGCGTAGGAAAGAAGCACGGGATTCGCCAGATAGTCATAGACCACCGCATCGGCCCGGGCGATGCATTCACGGCCCTTTACCGTGATAAGCCCCGGGTCCCCCGGCCCGGCCCCAACGAGATAGACCTTGCCTATTTTACGGCTTGCCATCGCCATCCGCCTCGTCTCTTTCGTAAATCCGCGCCAGGATTTCTCCTGCTCCCGCCTCGAGCATGCGCTCGGCCAGTGAAATACCTAATTCCTCCGGCAGATCCCTGTCCCCCTTCATTTTGTCACGTATCACGCGTGACCCGTCCAGTTCTGCCACCATCCCCTCCAGATGGAGGTCCCGGCCGTCCAACGCGGCCAGGCCGGCAATGGGGACCTGGCAGCCCCCTTCGAGCTTTTTCAGAAAACCCCTTTCAGCCATCACACACGCGGCGGTGGGGCCGTGATCCATGAAGGAGAGGATCTCGATGACTTCGCTGTTGTCTCCCCTCACTTCAATTCCCAGGGCCCCCTGCCCGATGGCCGGGAGGACCCTTTCCGTCGGGATGACCTGGCTGATCTGATCTTTCAGGCCCAGTCTCGCCATTCCGGCGGCAGCCAGGACGATGGCATGGAAATCACCCCTTCCCAGTTTCCTGATCCTTGTGTCCACATTCCCGCGGAGGGGAACGATTTCGAGATCGGGCCTGAAGTGCCGCACCTGAGCACCTCTCCTGAGGCTGCTGGTCCCCAGCAGCGCTCCCTGTGGCAGCTCGTGCAGGGGGATATCGTTCACGGAGATGAGGACGTCGCGGGGGTCTTCCCTTTCCGGGAAGGCCGTGAGGAGGAGTCCGTCCGGGAGTTCCGCCGGGACGTCCTTCATGCTGTGAACAGCCAGGTCCACCCTGCCGGAGAGGAGCGCTTCCTCGATCTCTTTGACAAAGAGGCCCTTCCCCCCGATCTTGCTCAGAGGGGCGTCCAGGATCTTGTCCCCCTGGGTCTTGATCCTGACCAATTCCACCTCAAGGCCGGGGTGGTGCCCTCTGATTTTCCCTTTGACCCATTCACACTGGGCCAGCGCCAGCAAGCTTCCTCTCGTACCTATCCTGATCTTCATGCCCTTTTCTCATCTTCCCGGTCAGGGAAGGGATTCCCTTCATTGCTCATCAAGAGCCTGATGATTTCGAGATCCATCGGGGTCGTCACCTTGATATTCTTTTCAGAGCCCCGGACCATTCTCACCTTGACACCGATCCGTTCCGCCAGGGCCGCGTCATCCGTCACTTCGGACCAGTGCTCCTTCCATGCCCTCTCATGGGCGTTGCGCATGAGGTCATAGGTGAACGCCTGGGGGGTCTGGACGAGCCAGATGTTCGATCTGTCGAGTGTCCTGATGACTTCGCCCCTTGAATCGGTCTCCTTGACCGTTTCCTTCGCCGGCAGTCCCGCTGCGGCCGCGCCATGGATCTCTGCGGCTGAGATAACCCGCTCCACCAGCGCACCGTCTACGAGCGGGCGGACCCCGTCGTGGATCACCACCAGGTCGGCGTCATTCCCCGCAGCCTCGATTCCCAGCCGCACCGAATCCTGACGCCTTTTTCCACCCGCTACGATATTTCCGACTTTGTCAAATCCGTGGCGGGAAACAATCTCTCTCCGGCAGGATTCGATCTCCTCTCCGGCTACAACGATGATCACCCGCTCTATGGCACCGGATTCCTGAAAAGCCCTGAGCGTCAGGGCCAGGAGCGGGGTTCCGTTCACTTCCAGGAATTGCTTGGGCCTCTTTGAGCCCATTCGAATCCCCAGGCCGGCGGCCGGAATGATTGCCACGGTCCTCCGTTTCATGCAAGCCACCTCTTCCCTGTGATGTGATGCCTCTCTTGCATCCAAACAAAAACAGGTCTTCGGGGCGGTGTGTCCCCAAGACCTGTTTTGGAAATCAAGACCTGTCAGGCCTGGGCGGCCTTTCTGGATTGTTTCTTCAATCGGTTGATGCGCCTGCGAAGGGACTCGATCTTGTCTCTGTCTTTCGTCTCCCGGGCCTTTTTCTTCTCTTCCTTGAGTCCTGAAATCTTCTTCTTGATGTCCTTGACGGTGAGGGGTGCTTTTTTTGCCTTGGCCTTTTTCTCTTTCGCGGGAGCTTCCTCCTTTTCCCCCTTTGATTCCATGACAAGCGCCACAAGTTCATCCTTTTTCATGGCGTGCACGCCCGTCACCCCGGGAATCTCCTTGGCGATTTCCTTCAGCTCCTTGGCGGTCATTTTCTCAATGGGTTTTCCGGCCTGTTCGGTCTCCTCTTTCTTGTTTCCCGTCTTCACCTCGTCTGTCATAATGCGCTCCTTGGACATGGAAGTTGGATTGTTTTTTTCCACCCATACCAGTAATCGGCTGAAAAGTTAAGTCTTTTATGAATTGCAGTCTTTCCGGCCTATTCCGACTCCTTTTTTCTCATGAACGGTGCAAACAGATCTATAGGGATAGGGAAAAGGGTGGTGGAATTGTTTTCCGAAGCCACCTCTCTCAGGGTTTGGAGATACCTGAGCTGCAGGGCCTCGGGGTGGACATGGATGATCTCCGCCGCCTCGGCCAACCGGGCGGCCGCCTGGAACTCTCCCTCGGCATTGATGACCTTGGCCCGCCGTTCTCTTTCAGCCTCGGCCTGCTTCGCCATGGAGCGCTGCATCTCCTGGGGGAGGTCGATATGCTTCACTTCGACGGTAGTAACCTTGATTCCCCATGGGTCCGTGTGTTTGTCCAGTATGGTTTGCAGCTGGGCATTAATCTTATCTCTCTCAGAGAGCAATTCATCCAACTCCACCTGACCGCACACGCTTCTGAGGGTGGTCTGGGCGAGTTGCGAAGTGGCAAAGAGATAGTTCTCAACCTCCACGATGGCCTTGGAGGAATCCATGACCCTGAAATAGACCACCGCATTGACCTTCACCGACACGTTGTCCCGCGTGATCACATCCTGGGCCGGGACATCCATGACCACCAGGCGCAGGCTCACCTTGACCATTTTATCGATCAAGGGAATGAGAATGATGATCCCGGGACCTTTTGTCTGGATCACGCGACCGAGACGGAAAATCACGCCTCGCTCATACTCCCTGAGGATCTTGATGGCGGAGACCAAAAAGAAAACCAACAAAGCGATTGCTAAAATATAGAACATGGTAACCCTCCCTCACCCGGTCGAGACCGCCCGCGGCGGACAGCCGGAAGCTGTTAAACGTCTTTACCTGATTTCTTAACCTTCAAAACAAGTCCTTTCATGCCTGTCACCTCGACCCGCTCAGCCGCTTCGATGGGCTCATCGGATTGCGCGCGCCAGTGTTCCCCATGGACGAAAACGACACCTTCGGGATCTATCTTCTCCTTGACCAGGCCTGTTTCTCCCATCAGGCCTTCCGTGCCGCTCATGGGTTTGCTTCGATAGGCCCTGAAGGCCAGTCCCGCCACGACCACAAAAAATCCTCCCACCAGCAGCACGGTGGGTGCCATCAACTTCAGAGATACCCGGGCATCTTCGAAGAGCATGATGGAGCCCAGCGTCAGGGCGATCAGGCCGCCCAGGGAAAGGACTCCGTAACTGGTGACCTTGACTTCGGCCACAAAAAAGACGATGGCCAGGGCAATGAGCAGGAGACCGGCGTAGTTGACCGGCAGGGTCTGAAACGAATAGAACGCCAGGATCAGAGAGATTCCTCCGATCACGCCGGGGAAAACAGTCCCCGGATGGGCCAGTTCGAAGTAGAGGCCCGCAAGGCCGATCATCATCAGGATATAGGCGATATTGGGATCGCTGATCGTTTTGAGGACCCGATCGCGAAAACCTGGGCGATAGTATTCCTTCGTGAGGGAAGCGGTTTTGAGAACCATGTCCTTTCCCTTTACGCTGACGGTTCTCCCGTCTATCTTTTTGAGGAGATCGTCAATATCCTTGGCTATGAGATCCACCACGTGCCTTTTGACGGCCTCTTCAGCGGTGATGGAGACGCTCTCACGAATGGCCTTTTCCACCCACTCCCCATTTCTCCCTTTGTCCCTGGCAATGCCCCGGCCGTAGGAAGCCATGTCATTCACCACCTTCTCGGACATGGTCTTACCGATATCTTTCCCCCCAGCCGTCACGGGATGGGCGGCGCCGATATTGGTACCCGGCGCCATGGCCGCAACATGGGCGGCCACAGTGATCATCACCCCTGCGGAAGCGGCACCGGCCCCCCTGGGTCCCACCCATATGGCCACGGGAACGGGCGAGTTCAGTATCCCCTTGATGATGGTCCGCATGGAAGAGCTCAAGCCCCCGGGGGTATCCATCCTGATGACGACCAGGGAGGCACCCCGTTTTTCGGCCTCCGCAAGCCCCCTGGTCACGTACATGGCGGTTCCCGGACTGATGGCACCTTCCAACTCGATGATCAGTGCCTGACCCTCTGAAAAGGCCATGCCCGGGCTCCACAACCCGACCAGGCTGACGAAAAGACCCACCGCAACCCATCGGAAGATGAACCATCCGGCCCTCTTTTCAGACATTTTTCCTACCCCCCTCATTCAGTTTCCTCATGATCTCCTGGACATCCGCCCACACGGGTCGCTTGGCCGCCGGGTTCCTCAAAAGGTATGCAGGGTGATAGGTGGGCATCCAGGCGATGCCCATCCAGGTTCGCCATTTTCCCCGTTCCATCGTAATCTTGAACTCTCTGCCGGCCAGGCTGCCGGCCGCGACCCGTCCCAGGGTACAGATTACCTCGGGTTTTATGAGGCGGATCTGGCGCTCGAGAAAGGGCAGACAGGTCGCCGTTTCGTCCGTCTCCGGATCCCGGTTTCCGGGCGGCCTGCATTTCACCACGTTACAGATATAGACGTCCCCGCGCTTCAGCCTCATCCCGTTTTCGATGATCCGGGTGAGGAGCCTCCCGGCTTCACCCACAAAAGGCCTCCCGGCCAAATCCTCTTCCCTGCCGGGTCCTTCCCCGATAAAGACGAGCCGGGCGTTGGGCGCTCCTTCACCAAAGACGAGGTGGTTTCGCCCCTCATGGAGCCTGCACCTCCGGCAATCACCGATATGGTCCCGCAAGGCCTCGAGAGACGGGGTTCCCTCCGGTTCCGACTCATGGACGGCACCCGTGCCCGAAACATCGGCTTCCATGGACGAACTGCCGGCCGGGACGGGAGGGGGGGCAAAGCCCATTTCCTGATAGGCTTCCAGCCATTCCCTCAAATGGGTGACGATATTGCGGACCTCATTTTCCATGCTTTAGGCTGTCTTCCTCAATGCGTTTATGCGGTCCAGCACAAGATCCGCCACATCCTCCTTGCTCATCAGCGGCGAATCTTCGACGCTTCCATCCCTGAAAATCATCTTCACTTCGTTGGTCTCGGAAGCAAACCCGGCATCCCCACGTGAGACGTCGTTTGCAACGATCATGTCCAGGTTCTTTTTCTTCAATTTTTCCCGGGCGTGTGCCATGAGCTGCTGGGTCTCGGCGGCAAACCCCACCAGGAGACAGCTCCTCCCATTCTCAGAGCGGCCCAGCTCATCCAGGATGTCGGGGTTCCTTTCCAGCTCCAGGCTGAGGGATTCCGCCACCTTTTTGATTTTCTGCTCCGCCGGACGTTGAGGTCTGTAGTCTGATACCGCCGCCGTCATGACGACGACATCACATCCTGCGGCCTTCTCCAGCACGGCGTCACGCATTTCCAACGCCGTCTGAACGTTCACTAAGGCCGCTCCCCTCGGGGGGCTGATGGATACGGGTCCGGTGATGAGGGTAACGGATGCCCCTCGCCGGCAGGCGGCCGCAGCGACCGCGTACCCCATCTTCCCGGTGGACCGGTTGCTGATAAACCGCACGGGATCCATGGGTTCCTGCGTGGGCCCTGCAGTGACAAGGACCCTCAGCCCGGCCAGATCCTGCTTCGATAGACATCTTTTCGCCTCTTCGAGGATCTCCGGGGGCTCGGGGAGCCTTCCATGTCCTTCCGTTCGGCAGGCAAGCTGACCCTCTCCCGGGGCCATGACGTGGACACCGCGAGTCTTTAAAGTCGAAAGGTTTTCGGTCGTGGCCGCGTTCTCGTACATCCTGGTGTTCATGGACGGACAGGTCAGGACAGGAGCCGTTGCCGCAAGGACCATGGTGGAAAGGAAATCATCCGCCATACCGTGGGCCAGCTTGGCAATGAAATTGGCCGTTGCAGGGGCCAGGATGATCAGGTCCGCCTCCTGGCCCCACGTAATATGGTCCATGGCACCGGCGTCCTCACCGAACATCCGCCACACCACCCGGTTTCCGGACAGCGCCTCGAAAGTAAGCGGGGCCACGAATCGCGTGGCATTCACCGTCATGGCCACCTTCACCCTGGCCTCTTCCCTCACCAGGAGGCGCACCAGTTCGGCCGCCTTGTAGGCTGCGATACCACCGGTCACACCTACGACGATGTCTTTCCCTTTCATTTCCCGAATTCCTCCAACTCCTCTTTTCCGGCCCGCGCTATCCATGAATCATCATTTCCAAAAATCTCGCTGATCTTATTCCTGGCCTCCATGGCCTCGGATTTGTTCGGGTAAAAGCCCACGCGCAGCCTGAGCCACTGCTTCCCCTTCACTTCCGCCCTCGTGATGTACACGTGAAATCCGTTCTCAATCAGCTTGATGGCCGGTGCGGTCAGCCTCCCGGGGGTCTGCCACGAACGAACCGTTACGACCCACGGCCCGACCTGGATAGGACTCCGGGCCTCTTCCTTGTCCACCGGCGGCAAATAGCGCAGCACCATTCCCGACTGGAGGGGTTTTTCCTTGATGTCCTTCCAGGTCCGGAGCATGGCCAACCTCTGAAGATTCAACCGGTAGAGGTTCGGCCATTTCAGGGGATCACCACAGGTGTCTTCCCGGGCGGCAAACGCGCTCAGGCTCTCCCCCTCTCCAACACGTGCAACACCCTTTTCCAGCGCCGGGAGTTCTTTCTTCTTAGACGCTGCCGGGGTGGGGGCTGAAGCCTTCGAAGCAGCAACAGCGGTCTCGGTCGGTGGAGAAGCCTCCACCTTTGAAGTGGAAGGCGCAGCTTTCTCGACCTCCGGAGATGACGGGACGACCGGCGTGGGTTCCTTCGGTGTTGTCTCTTGCGGCCGTGTCATTTCGGTCGTCTGTTCTCCGGCAGCGGAAGTTTCTTGCGTTCCCGCCTTTTCCTCCGATGGGACTTTGGCCACCGGCTCTTCTTTTACCGGTTCCGGCGCCGGTTTCACGATGGCCACCACCACCTTGTTCTTCCCCTTCGGCGGCGGTTGGTCTTCCTTTGAACAACCACTCACTGCCAGCAGCACTGTGATGAAGAGGACTGTGCCCCATTTGATTCCAATAGGCCACAAGCCATTCATATGATAGCCTGATTTTCTCCTGAAGTGCATAACCCCTCCCTCCGGCCCGGAAAAATTGATTTACTGGCCCATGGGATACTGGTATTATCGTTTGGCTCTATCGTCCGGGCCTGTTCAGGGTCCGGAGACGGGCAAAGCTGTCGGAATGGAGATGGCTAGGATGACCGGTTTATCCGGAAATCATCATCTATTTCCGGCTGGACCCTATTTAAACCTAAAAACCGATATTTGACAATAAAAATCGGGGTTCGGCCGACCACGCACATGGTTTGGGCTCCAGGCGAACTTTTTGCGATTGCATCAAATTGAGGAGATGACATGACGGAGAATGCGGAAAAAGCGGGCGGAGGCTACTGGGGTAAGATCCTGCACGTCAATCTGACATCGGGCGAGATCACTCCTGAAACCTTGGACGATCCCTTCTACCGGAAATACCTGGGCGGCGTGGGCATCGGTGCCAAGGTGCTGTGGGACCGGATGAAACCGGGCGCCGACCCGTTAGGTCCCGACAATATTCTGGGATTCACCACGGGACTTCTGACCGATACCGGCTCCCTCTTCACAGGCCGCTTTACCGTCGTGGCCAAGTCTCCCGCCTCGGGGGGATGGGGGGATGCCAACTGCGGCGGTTATTTTTCCCCGGCCCTGAAGCGTTGCGGCGTGGATGCCCTCTTTTTTCGCGGGAAGAGCCTGAAACCCGTCTACCTCTTCATGGACCAGGACACGGTGGAACTGAAGGACGCCTCCCACCTCTGGGACCTCGATACCGTCAAAACCGAAGACACCCTCCGGGAAATGCACGGCAAGCGCGCCCAGGTGGCCTGCATCGGCCCTGCCGGTGAAAAGCTCAGCCTTATGGCGGGCATATCAACCGACAGGGGCCGGCTGGCCGCCAGGGGCGGACTCGGGGCCGTCATGGGGTCCAAGAACCTCAAGGCCGTGGTCGCGGCCGGAACGAGGCGGGTGGCGGTGGCGGACAAGGCCGCCGTCAAAGCACTCTCCGGTGCATTCCGCAAAAGGCTCGACCGGGGAAAATATATTGAACGCTTTCTCGGGGACACGCTCTTCGGCATGGTCGGCCGGATGACGCGCCCGGGCCTTTTCTACATGCGACAACCGGCGTTCCTCTGGCGAAAGATGCTGAAGAAGTTCGGCACAGCTGCCCTGACGGCCCTGAGCGCCGAGGGGGGAGACAGCCCGATCAAAAACTGGGGGGGAAGCGGATTACGGAATTTCTCCTTGGAAAAATCGCAGAAAATCGGTGCCGAAAGCGTTGTTCAATTCGAGGAAAAAAAATACGGTTGTTACTCCTGCCCCCTGCGCTGCGGCGGAATCGTCAGCATCCAACAGGGACCCCACGTCATAAAGGAGATGCACAAGCCCGAGTACGAAACCCTCTGCGCCTTCGGAAGCCTCCTTCTGAACGATGATATTTTCAGTATCTTCCACATCAACGACCTGGTCAACCGGGGCGGCATGGACAGTATCTCCTGCGGCGGCGTGGTGGCCTTTGCCATTGAATGCTTCGAAGAAGGGATCCTGACCCTTGAAGATACCGGGGGGCTGGAGCTTCGCTGGGGCAACGGCGAGGCCGTTGCCCAATTGGTGGAAAAAATGGTTCGCCGCGAAGGGTTGGGAGACGTCCTGGCGGACGGGGTCAAACGGGCCGCCGAAAGAATCGGACGGGGTTCGGAGAAGTTTGCGGTCCACTGCGGGGGCGTGGAGGCCCCCATGCACGATCCCAGATTCGATCCCGGTATTATGGTCTCCTATGTCTGTGAACCCACCCCCGGCCGCCACACCATCGCATCCTTTCAATATCTCGATCTTCAGGAACTTCACAAGAAATTCTCCCGGGCAGCCAAAGCTTCTCTGATAACCTTCCGCAAAAAGCGTTTCGATCCCCGGGGAAAAGGCGAGCAACTCTCCATTGAAAGCTTCTACAAGATGCTCGTGGACTGCGCAGGCGCCTGTTTCTTCGGGACCCAGGTGGGGGCCGAACTGCCCCTCTGCGAATGGATGAACGCAGCGACGGGCTGGGACCTGACGAATGATGACTACCTTGTCATCGCGGAAAGGGTCCATCAGCTCCGGCATGCCTTCAACGTCCGGGAGGGTCTCAATCCCATCCGCGATTTCAGGCCGCACGGAAGGCTCCATGGCGACCCCCCGCAGAAAGAAGGGCCGGCCCGCAACGTGACCGTTGATGTGGATGCCATAGGGAAATCCTATTACGAGGCCATGCACTGGGATTTCATCACCGGACAAGCGGACAGGGCCCATCTGAAGAAACTTGGGCTGGAGGATGTCATCCAACAGCTCCACCATGGCACTGAATCGTGAGAGAGGACCATTCCGGGCATGCCAAATTAGTCCGAGTCTAAGCAATAGCAGCAATGCGGGCGCAGAAGGCCCGGCTTCTGGTCTCTGCCTCCCTTCGCAAAGCGGGCGTTTTTCAATGAGCCATAAACATAGGAAAGGAGCTTGAGGGAAATGAACATCCTGATTATCGGAAGCGGAGGGAGAGAACACGCCCTGGCGTGGAAAATTGCCCGGTCGGAACGAGTAAAACGGGTCTTTGTTACACCTGGAAATGGAGGGACGGCCCTTGAAAAGAACGTGGAGAATGTTTCCATAAGCGCCACGGATATTGAAGGACTCGTCAATTTTGCCCGAAAGGAAGCCGTGGGCCTGACCGTCGTGGGTCCTGAAGCCCCCCTGGTCATTGGTCTGGCCGATGCCTTCCGGGAGGCGGGACTGCCCTGTTTCGGTCCGACGCAGACAGCCGCGAAGCTGGAAGGCTCCAAGGCGTTCACCAAGGATTTCCTGGCCCGGCACCACATCCCTACCGCCTGGTACCGCACCTTTACAGAGATCGAACCGGCCAAGGCCTTTATCCGCGAAAAGGGTCTCCCCATCGTCATCAAGGCGGACGGACTCGCCGCCGGAAAGGGTGTGGTCATCGCCGAAACCCGGGTGGAGGCCTTCGAGGCCGTGGGGGGCATGCTCTCCGGAAAATCCTTCGGGGATGCAGGCAGGCGGGTGGTCATCGAAGAGTGTCTGGCGGGGGAAGAGGCCAGCTTCATCGTGATGACGGATGGCAAAGAGATCCTGCCCCTGGCCACCTCCCAGGACCACAAAGCCCGCGACGACGGAGACAGGGGACCCAATACCGGCGGCATGGGGGCCTACTCCCCCGCCCCGGTTGTGACCCCCGCCATGCACGACCGGATCATGCGGGAAGTCATCGAACCCACGGTCAGGGGTATGGCCGAGGAGGGCAACCCCTATATGGGATTCCTCTATGCAGGCATCATGATCACGAAAGACTCCACCCCGAAGGTCCTGGAATACAACTGCCGGTTCGGAGATCCGGAGACCCAGCCCATCCTCCTCAGGCTCCGGTCCGACCTGGTGGAACTCTGCATGGCCGCCCTGGAAGGAGGGCTCGGCAAGGCCGAGGCCTCGTGGGACCCGCGGGCCTCTCTGGGCGTGGTGATGGCCGCGGGCGGATACCCGTTGTCCTATGGGAAGGGCTTTCCCATATCCGGCCTTCCCGAATCCGAGGAAGAAGGGGTCAAGGTCTTTCACGCGGGCACCAGAATCGAGGGCGGCCGGGTGGTCACCAGCGGAGGCAGGGTCCTGTGTGTGACGGCGCTTGGCGAGCGGGTCACCGACGCGCAGAAGA
>CAYUCJ010000042.1:12739-14524 GCA_964443285.1 uncultured Desulfobacteraceae bacterium
GGCAGGGTCCTGTGTGTGACGGCGCTTGGCGAGCGGGTCACCGACGCGCAGAAGAGGGCTTACGAGATGGCTCGGAAGATCACCTGGGACGGTGTCTACTACCGGACCGACATCGGCTACCGCGCTGTGGCAAGGGAAACCAGTGCCCATCCATAAATGGATATTTTGCCCGATATCGTCGTTATGCTCAAATGTTAATCCTCGAAATACCTCAATGTATTCCTGTGGTTAAAATTCTCGCATGCCTTGTTCTCGAACGAACTATCTCATTTATGGATGCGCACCAGTTAGAAACCCAAAGACTTATTCTACCCTGCGTCCAGGCGGGCTCAGCGAGAGTTGGCCTTTGTCTTTTAGCGGACGGGCTGGTTGAAGTACCCCAGCTCCAGCCCCGGGCAAGCACCCTTCAACATCTCCGCCATCCGCTTCATGCCCAGGGGAGGCGAATCCGAGTCCGGCATGCTTTCCCGGTAGAACTCCGGGTCAATACACAGGTTCTTGAGGTGCAGGAAATTGAGCCCGGTTTCTTCCACCAGGGCGATCATGGCCTCGATCTCCTCTTCCTGATCACTGATCCCCGGGAACACCAGGTAGTTGACCATGGTATAAAGCCCCATGTCCCGGGCCAGTCCTATGGAACGGATCACATCCTCAAACTTGTAGTTCTTCGGGCGGTAATAGGCCCCGTAAAATTCCTCCCGCGGGCTGTTCAGGCTGATGCGGATGGAATCCAGCCCCGCCCCCGCCACCTGCCGCAACCGGCCCGGCCAGCTCCCGTTGGTGTTGAGATTGATGGTCCCGGCCCCCGTCCGTTTTCTGATCTCACGCACACTCTCCACAATCAGCCTGTATTCGGTCAAAGGCTCCCCCTCGCACCCCTGTCCAAAGCTCACAATGGTCTTCGGTGCGCGGTTCAAGTGGGTCACCGCCAGATCCACGATCTCTTCCTTTGAGGGCCTGACCGATAGTCTCTGGTGGGATTCCTCGCACAGGTGCTCCGGTTGAAAAGAGAGGCACCCCAGACACGAGGCATTGCACGACCGGCTCACCGGGAGAGGCGCCTCCCAGCGCCCCAGGAAGAGGTTCTTGGCCGCGAAGCAGTGGTTCACCGTGGCGCACTGGACCAGGTGCTTCATGAGGGGACCGCCCGGGCTCTTTTCCCGGTATTTCCGAATGGCCGGAACCAGTTCGTCATCATCGTAATTGCGCGGGTCCCACCTGGGGTTGCGCTCGACGACAAAACCGGCGGCCCAGTACTGATCGTCCCCGAAACCTACGGCCGTGTAGGCCCACATGGGCAGGTTATAGTCCTTCTTTGAATAGTCCACTGCCGGAAGGTGTGTCCGGACCAGGCCCGGCTCCAGGAAGGCGGCCACGGCAAAACAAGGGGAATCCCCGCTCTCGGTTTCCGCCTCCTGAACCACCACATGTTCGCCCGTCTCCGGGTCCAGCCCCACAGGAGGGCAGTCGGGGATGAAAAAAATCTTGCTGAATTCCGGCAGGGCCAGGAGGTCATCCTTTGCGATATCAGCAGGCCCGCCCCCAGAAAAGCCCGCCATCCGGTAGTAGGGATGATCGTAAATCTTTCCCTCCCTGTCGGCATAGAGCATGGCCGGCAGTTTAGAAAAATCATTTTTCATCTTGCGTTTTCTCTCTCATATACAAAATCAAGCGGACTTTTCGCCTCTTTGATGGTTTGGCTCTTGATGGTGTGGGTGTAAATCATGGTCGTCCTGACATCACTGTGCCCCAGCAGTTCCTGGATGGTGCGAATGTCATAGTTGG
>CAYUCJ010000043.1:0-9494 GCA_964443285.1 uncultured Desulfobacteraceae bacterium
AGTCGTTCCTGCTCGATGAGAGGATTGTCGATTGCACGCACAATGAAGTTGAGCTCGTTGATCGTGCTTGAATAGTAGGCGTGGGCATATTCCCAGTTTCCGAAGTGGGCACCCAGGAGGATGATGGACGGGCTTTTTCGCCTGGCACCATCCAAATGCTCTTTGCCTTCAACCTGAACAAGTTCCCTGATCGCGTTTTTGTCGGCATGTCTAAACCCCATCCATTCAATTCCGATCATCCCAAATTGTTCGAAATTTCTTCTGACTATCGACCGCATTTCCCTTTCATCTTTTTGTCCGTCAAAAGCAAAGCGAAGGTTTCTCATGGATATTCTTTTGTGATGAAAGTCCAGAAAATAGACGAAGAAGCCCCCTATTTTCCCTACATAGAGCCAAGTCTTCAAGGGAAAAGCCTTAGACAGTTGAAAAAGGAATCGTATAAAGAGGTGGACTGCCCGATACCCCAAGCGGCGCCATGGATTGCTTTTTTTCTTCATGAGAAGGAACCGGGCCTATGACTCTGACAGGGGGTCATTTCCGATAGGTTTCGCCTCATCGATCAGCATGATGGGGATGTCATCCCTGATCTCATAGAGAAGTTTGCAATGGCCGCAAATGAGCCCGCTTCCTTCCTCGTTGAGGTTGATTTCTCCCTTGCATTTCGGGCAGGCGAGAATATCGAGAAGTTCCTTGCTGATGACCATATTTCGAATCTCCTTTTTTTCGGAATTTACCGGAATGACCTGATACCTGGTCCTTCAGCATTCTCCAGATGGCTAAAGGACCGCATCTTCCAGACTGGTGCTTCTTCCGGGTCTTGTGTAGATGATTTTGTATTGGTCTTCAAAGCCTCTGAAGCACTCCCGGCATTTTTCAGACGATGGGTCCTCGAGTCGGCAGTTTTGTGTCCCTGCCACCAGGGGAATGGATTCCAGGCGAACTTCCAGTCCTGCATCCCGATACGTCTCCACCGCTTCACTCAGTCTGGGTTCGCAGGCTACAAAACGTCTTGTCCATCCCTCCTTCTCTAATGCCCTGTCTTGCGCTTCTTGATCCATCGTTCGAAAACTTCCGGACGAGTGCAAACGCCTTCCCTCCAAGACCTTTCAGGATCGCCGGTTCTTGTGCCGAACCAGGAGCCTTGACAACGGGGAGAGAAAGGATTTCGACTTCAATGAGGTTGGTGTTATCCCGGGCCGGGAAGTTTTTTTTCATCCCCTTGATCAAGGCGTTTATCTCGTCACTATTCACGCCGTTTTCTACCGGAAGGGCCTCCGTCATTCGCCTAATGAGAAGCATAACACTTTTCTGCAGCTCATGTATACGTGCGTTCCCCGATCCTCCGGAAGAAAGGCTGAGGGGGTCTCGAACTTGAAAACGGATCGTTGGAAGGGCGTGAATCAGGCCTACCCCGGATGTGGCTTCTTCAAAAAGCCCTTTCACATAACCCTGTATTTTCTCATCCAGGGTAACGAGGAGCGGGGCCTCTTTGATGGGTGTTTCAAAGAGACCAAGCCAGGCTTCACAAACATCTCCCATGAGATCGGATTCAACAACCGACTGTGCGAGGGAGGGAGACAGATCGTCCATGAAACCAGGTCCCCCCGGGTCTTCGCCCAAGACCGCCTTCAGTGGAGAGTCCTGTCCCTTCAAAAGGCGAAGGGTCTCTTCCGCATCATCTGTTTCCTTTTTCATTGCAGCGGCCAGGTGTAAAAGGAGATGGCGTTTCAAGGCCAGGGCTTCCGGGCCTGGAATGTCAACGTCACCGGCCCCGTTACGGACCATTTCCTGGATTTCCCACCTGTTGTCCTCGTGAGGGTAGATCTGCCGGGCCGCGGCCAGGAATGCCCATCTGCCGCGATCGGAATTGCCCTGCACCCATGCACGATATTCCGCCAGCAGTCTAAAAAAAAAGTCAGGCGGCATCATTTCACGGGTGGGCCTGGCAACGTCAAAGAAATCCCGATCAACAGCGTCTCCGTTTTCATATGGCAGTTCCATCAGCCAGGGGAGGCAAACGGTAGGTCGTCCGAACAGGGATGAAACACGCTCCACCATCTGTCGGTCAAGACGGTAGGGAGGAAAGATCAGAACGGTCCTTTTTCCCTCTTCCATGTGTATCCCCATGACAAAGGCAGCCCAATATCAGAGCTGCCTCTAAGTGAACCTTTCGGCTGGAAGCCTTCCTCTTATCTCCATGACTTCCTGCGAAGTCATCAATCTTCCTGAAGTTCCTTCATATCGAGAAAATATTCCAGCACTTCGGGGTTTCTCAAGGCGTCCTTGTTGAGTACGGGTTGGTTATGGATGGTCTTCTTTACAGCCAGTTCCACCTTTTTCATGTTGAGGGTGTAAGGGATATCCGGGACTGCAAGGATCTTGGCCGGCACATGCCTGGGTGAGGCATTGGAGCGGATGGTCTTCTTGATCTTTGCTCTGATGTCGTCGGTCAGATCATACGCTTCGGCCATCTTGACGAAAAGGATAACCCGGACATCGTTCTTCCAGCTCTGGCCGACCACCAGACTGTCCTCGATTTCCCCCAACTGCTCCACCTGACGGTAGATCTCCGCCGTTCCGATGCGTACGCCACCGGGATTGAGGGTGGCGTCGGAGCGCCCGTAGATGACAACACCGCCGCGTTCGTTTACTTCAATAAAATCTCCGTGGCGCCAGACTCCGGGGTAAACATCGAAATAGGCGGCATGGTATTTTTCATTGTTTGGGTCATCCCAGAAATAGATCGGCATGGAAGGAAAAGGGGCTGTACAAACCAGTTCGCCTTGCTGGTTGACCACCGATTTGCCGTTTTCATCGAATGCTTCAACTTTCATGGCCAGACCACGGCACTGCAATTCACCCGCATAGACCGGACCCATGGGATTTCCTAGCGCGAAGCACCCATTCAGATCCGTACCTCCCGAAATGGAAGCCAGTTGGAGGTCTTCCTTGATTTCCCTGTACACATATTCGAAGTCTTCCACGGAAAGAGGAGAGCCGGTGGAGCAGAGGGTCTTGAGTGGAGAGAGGTCATATTCCTTCCCGGGCCGAACGCCGGCATTTTGAAGCGCGGCGATATATCCTGCACTGGTACCGAAGACGCTGATCTTTTCGTCCTGCGCCATTTCCCAGAGAGCGCCCGGTTCGGGGTGGAAAGGGTTTCCGTCAAAGAGAACGAGTGTTGCGCCGATGGAGAGAGCGCTCGTGAGCCAGTTCCACATCATCCAGCCGCACGTGGTGAAATAGAATATGCTGTCCTCACGCTTCAAATCGGTATGAAGCATGAGTTCTTTCATGTGATGAATGAGGATTCCCCCCGCGCTCTGAACCATGCATTTCGGTAATCCCGTCGTACCTGAAGAATACATGATGTAGAGGGGGTGATCGAATGGGAGTTGCTCGAAATCTATTTCCAGACCGGATTCAGATGACTTGAAATCGCGGTAGTGAACGGCATTGGGTACAGCGCTGATGTGGGCGTCCTGTTGGGTGTAGGGCACCACGACCACCTTTTCTATACTCGGCAGTTCTTTGAGAATATCAGAGATGCGTGGGAGGGAATCGAAATGTTTTCCCTTGAAAGAGTAACCATTCGCCGTGAAGATAACCTTGGGTTTGATCTGTCCGAAACGATCCAGGACGCCCTTGATGCCGAAATCAGGAGAGCAGGAGGACCACGTTGCTCCCAGGCTGGTGGCTGCCAGCATGGCCACAATCGTCTGCGGCATGTTGGGCATGAAGCCGACGACCCTGTCGCCCGTGACAACGCCCATATCCTTCAGTGCCGTGGCCACAGAGGCCACTTCATCGTAGAGTTCACGGTAACTCAATCTTACGGCGTCCTGATCTTCTCCTTTGAAAACCAGGGCGATCTGATCGTCTCGGTAACGAAGGAGATTCTCAGCAAAATTAAGACGTGCCCCGGAAAACCACTTGGCGCCGGGCATCTTGGTGGCGTCATCGATAACGTTTTCATAAGGAGCGGAGGCCTGGACATCAACAAATTCCCAAACAGAGGCCCAGAATTCCTGGATGTTTTCAACAGACCACGCGTAGAGCGAAGCATACTCATCAAAGTGCAGGTTGAATCGGTCGTTGATGAACTGCATGAATCGGTACATGTTGGAACGTTTAATTCGTTCCTCTGAAGGCGTCCACAAAAGTCTGGCCATCTTTTACCTCCTCAATTGTTTCCCTGACTCATGGACAATCCCGCAAACTGCGACATTGGCCCGCAACACGTCCATAGTGCGCCTGAATATATAGCACCAATTGCTGCAACTTTCAAAAGAATTGTGCCCGTTTCCGGGTTTACAAAGCCCTTCATGGGCCCGGCAAGCGATCTGGAGGGGGATATGCAGGGGTGAGGATAAAACGGGAAAGGCGGAGATGCAGGCAACGGCGTAGCTAATCCACATCGCCCCCCAGATAAAGGTCTCTGACCATTTCATTGTTTTCAAGGTTTTTGGCCGTATCCTCCAATACAATGGCACCGGTCTGAATCACGTACCCCCTGGAGGCTATCTGAAAGGCCATGAGGGCATTCTGTTCCACCAGGAGGATGGTCGTGCCCTTCTGGTTTATGTCTCTGACCGTATCAAAAATGGTTTCAACAAAAATGGGTGCCAGTCCCATGGAGGGCTCATCGAGCAACAGGATCTCGGGACGGGCCATGAGTGCTCTTCCAATCGCAAGCATCTGTTGTTCTCCTCCGGAGAGGGTCCCCGCAATTTGATTCCGTCTCTCTTTCAATCGCGGAAAAAGCAGAAAGGATTCTTCCATGTCCTTCTTGATTCGGCCGGGATCGTTGCGCAGGAACGCCCCCATCTCCAGGTTCTCGGTAACCGTCAAACGGGTGAAGATTTTTCGGCCCTCGGGCACCTGGGAGAGACCCTGTCGAACAATCTTGTGTGGGGGGGTGTTTTCAATAGGTTTGCCATGAAGGTGAATGTTCCCGTCGCGGCATTTGAGGATACCACAGATGGTATTGAGCATGGTGCTCTTTCCCGCGCCGTTGCTGCCGATGAGGGTGACAATTTCTCCCTGATTCACATCAAGAGACACGCCCTTGAGTGCGTGAATATTGCCGTAATAGGTGTGGATGTTCTCAACTTTCAATAATTTCTCTCGCTGGTTCATTGGACTTCTCCGGATTCCGCACGCTCTACCTTCTTCCCTGCGGATGCTCCCATCCGACCCAGGTAGGCCTCGATCACTCTCGGGTCCTTTCTGATTTCTTCGGGCTTCCCTTCCGAAATCTTCTGACCGTAGTCCAGTACGGTGATCCGATCCGAAATGCGCATGATAACGCGCATGTCGTGTTCAATTAGCATGACTGTAATTTTCAGCTCATTTCTGATGCGTTCTATGAACTGGGTCAATTCGGTGGTCTCCTGGGGATTCATCCCTGCCGTTGGTTCGTCCAGGAGAAGAAGTTTGGGCTCGGTGGCGAGTGCCCTGGCGATCTCCAGTCGACGCTGATCACCGTAAGGCAAATTCCTGGAAAGGGTGTCGCCCTTACCGTCGAGGTTAACATATTTCAACAGATCCAAGGCCTTTGTGAAGGCCCCTCTTTCTTCATTCATGGTGGACGGCATGCGGCTGATAGCACCCCATACCCCGGCCTTCATTCGGCAGTGGTGCCCCACAAGGATATTTTCCAGAGCGGTCATCTCGTTGAAGAGCCGTATGTTCTGGAAAGTTCGGGAAATACCCAGATGCGCAATGGCATGACTTTTTCTGCCTTTCAGGCTCTTGCCCAGAAAGGTGATCTCCCCGCCTTCGATGGAGTCATAGGCCCCGGTGAGACAGTTGAAAAGTGTGGTTTTTCCGGCACCGTTGGGGCCGATCAGGCCGGCAATCATGCCTTCCTGAATCTCAAAATCAATGCTGTTGAGCGCCCGCAATCCCCCGAATTCCTTTATCAGCTTAGTGGTCTTAAGTAGAGTACCCATAGTTTTTCTGCAATCTCATTGAATTACTTCTCAAATTCCATTTTTCGTCTCGCAGACGGAATAAAACCAGTTGGACGAAAAATCATCATTGCAACCAGCAACCCGCCGAAGGCAAGCATCCGGTAGAGCTGCACCTCCCGGAGGACTTCGGGGAGTCCGATCAAAATTACAGCACCCAGAATCACACCCGGAATACTGCCCATCCCACCGATAATGATGAGACACAAGACATTGACAGAGACCATCAGCGAAAAATTTTCAGGGAAGATGGAGCCCTGCCTCGCCGCGAATATGGCACCGCCCATGCCGGCAAACGATGCCCCTATGGTAAAGGCCAGCAATTTCGTCTTCAAGATGTTGATCCCCATGATCTCGGCGGCGTCCTGGTCTTCCCGCATGGCTACCCACGCCCTCCCGAGACGGGAATTGTTGAGGCGGGATGCAATGAAAGCCGCGAAACAAATGCCAACGAGAATCAGGTAATACCACCTGGTGGGGCTGTCCACGGGAAAATTGCCGATCAGGGGGGGATCTATTCGCAGAAGACCGCGCGGACCGTTGGTAATGGGATCGAGGTTGTTCAGAACGATACGAATAATTTCACCAAAGCCGAGGGTGACGATAGCCAGGTAATCACCTCGCATGCGAAGCACTGGAATCCCGAGCAGGGCACCCCCGAGTGCCGCAAATGCCACACATGCAGGGAGCATGAACCAGAAGGGAATGTGAATTCCAAACTGGGGAGAAGCGACCAGCCCATAGCCGTAAGCCCCTATGGCGAAAAAGGCCACGTATCCCAGATCAAGCAGGCCGGCGAACCCCACGACCACATTGAGACCGATTCCGAGCATGATGTAAATGCCGATATCACCAAGGATCTGGGTCCAATAACTCCCCACCATGGGAGGCAGGGCGGCTACAAATATCACCAGAAGCCCAAGATAAACTTTTGATGGAATGGGTATTTTATTTGTAAATCGTTCTAATGCTTGCAATGGAAAAACCTCCAAAATCCATTAAACCCTGTCGGATATCACTTCGCCAAAGATGCCTCTGGGTTTAAATATAAGAACGAGCACAAGGAGGCTGAAGGCAATGACGTCTTTGTATTCAGACGGCATCACAAGGACGCCGAGGGCTTCGGCCATACCCAGGAAATACCCGCCAAACATAGCGCCAACGACATTTCCGATACCGCCGACGACGGCCGCCGTGAACGCCTTGATACCGGGGATAAAACCCATCATGTGGTTGATCTGAGTATAGTAGATCCCCACCATGACACCAGCGGCGCCGGCCAGCGCGGAGCCGATGACAAATGTGATCACGATAATCCTGTCCACGTCAATACCCATTAGGGCGGCCGCTTCCTTGCTCTCGGCAACAGCCCGCATGGCCTTACCGGTCTTGGTACGTTTTATGAAAAAGTAGAGGCCGAGCATGAGAATCAGTGAGGAAAGAATAATGAATATCTGGAATACGGAGACGGACGTGGGGCCCAACTCGATAAACCTTTCCTCTATGACGTCCGGGTAGATCTGCATTCGGGCCTTGATGATCAGCATCATGACGTTCTGGAGAAAAATGGATGCCCCGATGGCACTGATGAGTGGAGAAAGTCGGGGGGCATCACGCAGGGGTCTGTAGGCGATCCGCTCCAGGATGGCGCCCAGTACGGAAGAAACGATCATGCCCACAATAAAGGCCGATGCAATGGAAAGGGCTGGGTGGTTGGCGGCGAATCCGCTGTTGACAAAATAGGTCAGTACGGCAAACCCCCCAAAGGATCCGAACATGTAGATCTCGCCGTGTGCAAAATTGATCATAAAAAGGATGCCGTACACCAGGGTATACCCTAGGGCGATCAAGGCGTATATGCCCCCGATGGTCAATCCATTTACGATTTGATCAATGAGGATGTCAGGGCTGAAAAATTGACTCATTAAAGCACCTTTTGTGAACCGCTTGGGATCGTTTCGTGTTAAGAGAAAGGCGGAGAAAAACCTCCGCCTTCCTCAGCAACATAAAGGAATAGTATGACGCCAGATTAGAATTTCATCTGTTTGAAGAAACTCTTTCCCTTTTCCTTCACGACCTTGTAAACGACCACCACTGAACCGGTTCGGTCGCCGTGGGCGTCAAAGGCGATCTTGCCGGTAATTCCCGTCATGTGGGTGTTTCGAACGGCGTCTCTCAGGGCCTTTTTGCCGATGACCAGGCTGCCGTCGCCCTGTTTTTTTGCTGACTTTTCCACTGCGGCCATCAGAACCTTGGCTGCATCATAAGCCTGGGGCGAAAAGGTCTGCCTTGGACCGTAAATGCTTTCAAACTTCTTTACCCAGTTGGGATCAGGTTCTTTGGCATAGGTGACGTAAGATCCAAGAGCGGCACTTCCACCGGCCTTGATAAAATCTTTCTCAGTAAAACAACCGTCATCGCTCATGAACTGGGTCTTCTTCAAACCGGCGCGTTTCATCTGCCGGACGATCATGACGCCTTCCGCCGCCATCCCGCCGAAATAGATGGCCTGGGGTTTGAGAGGCCTGATCTTCGTCAAGACCGGCGTAAAGTCCTTGTCACCACGGGTGATTCCTTCAATGGCAACAACCTTTCCACCCTTGGCCTTGATGTTCTTGGCAAAATCTTCAGCCAGGCTCTGCCCGTAGTCGCTTTTGTCGTGAAGCGCCGCAACGGTTTTCCAGCCCCTGCTCCAGGCAAAGGAAGCCGCCCTTGCGGCCTGGATTTTGTCATTCCAGCAGGTCCTGAAAAAGATGGGGATGTTTCTGGCGGTCAGTTCGAGGGCTGTCGAGGAGGGCGAAACCATGACCAACTTGTACTTGTTGTGAACATCAGATGCAGGCTTGCTGCCGCCACTGCACATGTAGCCGACGAGCCCAACGACCAGGGGATCGTTGCAGACCTTTTCGGCGATCGCCACAGAAGAGGGCCCGGCGCAACCGTCATCCTCGGCCTGGAGGACAACTTTGTGCCCCAGGAGCGTTCCCTGCTCCTTCACGGCCATTTCGGCCCCATTCTTGATGTCTATCCCCAGGCTGGCATAATCGCCCGTCAACATGGCACCCAGGGCAATCTTGATTGGCTTGTCCGCAGGGATGGTAATGGTTCCCCATTCATCCGCATGAGCAGTCAGACCGGTAAACGAAACAAGAAGGGCAATAGCAAAAAAAACCGTCAACAATTTTTTCATAAAAGGACCTCCTAAAGTAAAATGAGTTCTTCGGGCGAACTTGCCTCAATATAAAATCAGACCCTATATTTTGCAAATGACGGTCTGTTTGTTTTCCCTGCCCGTACATGAAGGAGAGTAAAGCGTATTTTGGATTCCGTCTTGTACAAAACCGATATGTTTGATGTCAAGGAAAAAAGTTTGAGGAGAACAAAAGAGAAGGTTTGCTTTTCCAGGAATATTCCTGACTCAGCAAGTTCCTTGAGGTGATTAGCGAAAAAACACAGTCTTTTCATAATTGTTTTTCATAAAATAGCTAGACCGTGTCATGTGATTTCAGTTTGACATATTTT
>CAYUCJ010000043.1:9594-13974 GCA_964443285.1 uncultured Desulfobacteraceae bacterium
GTTGTTGCCGGCCGCTACAGGCCTGACAGGGGCAGGATATTCTTCAAGGGAGAGGCTATTGACGGTCTTTCTCCTCACCAGATTTTTCACAAAAAACTCTACCGAACTTTCCAGATCACACGAGAATTTTCCCAGATGACCGTTCTCGAGAACCTCATGCTCATGCCTGAGAACCAGGCCGGCGAAAACATATGGAACACGTGGTTCAGGACGGGATTCGTGAGAGAGCAGGAGCGCACATTAAAGAAGAAGGCACTTGAAGTGCTTCGTTTTGTTGAATTAGACGGCCTCAAGGACGGGTACGCAGGATCTCTTTCCGGGGGGCAGAAAAAGCTCCTCGAACTCGGAAGAAGCCTGATGGCCGACCCGGAAATGGTGCTCCTGGATGAACCGGGCGCAGGCGTCAACCCCACACTGATGAAGAAGCTCGTGGCAAACATCAGACGACTGAGGGACGAACAAGGAATCAGTTTTCTGCTCATTGAGCACAATATGGATTTAATCATGGAACTCTGCAATCCGATTATCGTGATGAGCCAGGGGAGGAAATTGGCTGAAGGGAGGCCGGAAGAAATAAGAAAAGACGAAAAGGTCCTGGAGGCGTATCTTGGAGGACAATATCGATGACCATCCTGAAGGCCGAAAATATTACTGCTGGTTATACGGAACTCGATATCCTGCAGGATGTGCACCTCAAGGTCGAGCCCAATCAGATTGTCTCGATTATCGGACCCAACGGAGCGGGAAAATCCACGCTTCTGAAGAGTATTTTCGGCATTTTAAAACCCAGGGAAGGCCATATTTTCTTGAAGAGCGAAGAGATAACCGGTTTGAAACCGAATAAAGTAGCGAGAAAAGGGATCAGTTATGTGCCCCAGGTGAGCAACGTATTCCCCTCCCTGACGATACAGGAAAACATGGAGATGGGGGCCTTTATTCGAACCGATGATTTCAGCAAGAGAATTGACGAAGTATACGATCTGTTTCCTACGCTCAGGGAGAAGAGAAGACAGAAGGCCGGTCAACTTTCCGGCGGACAGCGACAGATGGTCGCCATGGGCAGGGCCCTGATGCTGGACCCTCTTCTGCTGTTGCTCGATGAGCCATCCGCGGGCCTTGCCCCTTTGCTGGTTTCCACCATCTTCGAAAAAATTGTTGAAATCAACCAGACGGGGGTTGCCATGGCCATTGTGGAGCAAAATGCCAAGGAGGCCTTGAAGATGGCGGATTACGGATACGTGCTGGCCATGGGCAGAAATGTCCTGGACGACACGGGGGAGGCCCTTTTGGACAATGAGGAGGTTGGTCGTCTCTACTTAGGGGGTTGAGAAGTATGGCAGAGCTGATTGTCTACGGTATTGTCCTGGGAAGTATCATCGCCCTGGGTGCCATAGGGATTACCTTGGTCTACGGGATCGTCAGAATGGCGAACTTCGCCCATGGGGAGTTTATGACATGGGCCGCCTATCTCGCCCTGTTCATTGTGACCGTGGTACTCCCATGGCTGGGTGTACCGGACAGCACGTTCGGGCCCCTGTCTTTTGGATGGAGGATGCTCATCGCATTTCCTGTAACCATGGTGGCTGTTGCTTTTATTGCGATTTTTTTTGATAGGCTGCTCTACAAAAAGCTGCGCTTCAAGAAGAGCAGTGCCGTCATCCTCGCCATGTCTTCCCTGGGTGTGTCGTTTATCCTCAGAATGATCATCCTCATTGTATGGGGAGCCGACTACCGTTTTTTCAGACCGGGAGTCATGCGTCCGGCCCTTGAACTGCCCCTCGGAATCAAGATCAGGCCG
Organism: uncultured Desulfobacteraceae bacterium; assembly: GCA_964443285.1. GTDB lineage: Bacteria > Desulfobacterota > DSM-4660 > Desulfatiglandales > Desulfatiglandaceae > CAYUCJ01. The sequence goes on from CAYUCJ010000043.1 coordinate 11,393, forward strand.
GATCAGATTTTTATCCTCACCGTGGCACTGGTGCTGGTTGTTTTGCTTTATCTGTTTCTTCAAAAGACCAAAATGGGAAAGGCCATGAGGGCCACTGCGGACAATACGGAACTGGCACTGATATCAGGTATCGATACGGAAGGCATTGTGATGTGGACGTGGGGGATTGGGGGAGGGCTTGCGGCTGCTGCCGGTATCCTTTATGGCATCGATGTGCAGATTCATCCTGGAATGGGATGGAATTTTGTTATACCTCTGTTTGCAGCCGCCATTCTGGGGGGCATCGGGAATATGTACGGTGCGTTTGTGGGAGGTCTTGTCATCGGTGTTGCCGAGCAAGTCTCCACTGCTTTTCTCCTTCCCACGTACAAACTGGCGGTGGCCTTCATGATCATGATCTTGATCCTGTTTATCAGACCCCAGGGGATATTCGGAGGGAGCGAAAAATAATGGAATGGGGCGGTGTCACAGCGTACCTGGTATCCTTGGTGATCATGGCGAGTATCTACGGCGTATTTTGCCTGGGATTGAATATCCAGTGGGGCTATACGGGACTATTCAATATTGGAATCGCCGGGTTTTTCTGCGTGGGAGCCTATACCTCGGCCATGATCACGAGACCCATGCCCAGCGGTATACTGGCAAATTATGTGCATCAGCTCTTCGGCCTGAACATGCCCTTTGTATTCGGTCTGCTCGGGGCGGCTGTTGTCTGCGGTGTTGTCGCCTTCATTATTGGGATTCCCACCTTGCGACTGGATGAGGATTATCTGGCTATTGCCACTCTGGGGATTGCCGAGACATTTCGCCTCATCTTCAACAATGAACGATGGCTGGCAAACGGCCCCCAGGGCCTTATGGGACTGCCCCAACCCCTGAGTTCATGGGTCAGTGGCCGACAGTACGATTATGTGTACCTGGTCATTGTCCTGATTGTCATGGTGCTTGTCTACCTGTTGATAGAAAAGGGCATCCGTTCTCCATGGGGCAGGGTGCTCAGAGCCATCAGGGAGGATGAGATTTCTGCATCTGCGAGCGGAAAAGATGTTTTTCGATTCAAGATGCAGTCCCTGGTATTCGGGTCCATGGTCATGGGCATTGGGGGTGCCCTATATGCACATTACACAAAGGCCATTTCGCCCGATGTGTTTACACCCCTCTATGGGACATTTATCATATGGGTGATGCTGATGGCTGGGGGGAGCGGAAACAACAAGGGAGCCCTGTTGGGCGCATACGTCATTTGGGGGATCTGGATCGGCAGTGATTTTATGATGGATATGCTTCCCGATGTCATCAGGGACAAAGGTCCTTACCTGCGTTTTCTCCTTGTGGGAATCCTCTTGGAGATTATCCTCATCTACAGACCCCAGGGGATCCTCGGAGAAGAGAAAAAGGTGTCAATAATGGCGGATTGAACCCTTTCTCAGGCTGTTTGGTGATGTTCGAACCGGATCGGCGGGGCGGGTGCACCCCTTGGTCTTCCAGTACCAGTAAATGTCACTCATTGGCCCTGTCGCCATCCCACATCCCCAATAGCCACCCGCTCGGGTCTGCTTGCCTGCCTAAGGCTTTTTTTCTGCGCTACCATACGCAAGTGATCAACTCATTCAAAACCAATCGCGGATTTTGACTGATAAGAACCCATTGACAAGATATCAAAGATGGATGTAATCAGCTGATGTATTAACCCGTTCAGATGAAGGATGATGGTGATGCCAACCATACTAAAATTATTTGAAAAGTCGGTGAGCAGAAACCCTGACAAGGTTTTTTTCATCTTCAAGGATAGGGAAAAGACCTACAAGGATTTTCTTGCGACCGTGAATCGGGTAGCTAACGGATTCCTGTCTCTGGGCATACGAAAAGGTGATAAGATAGCAGTATTACTTCCAAATTGTCTTGAGTTTCCCTACTCTTGGTTGGCGGCAAATGTGATCGGAGCCGTCATGGTGCCGGTAAACACCCGTTTTGTGGCTGAAGAGATCGAGTATATTCTGAATCATTCCGAGGCACGGGTGCTGGTGACGGCGAAGCGGCACCTGAAAGGCATAGATGCTATCCGAAAAGATCTCGCCCATCTGGAACTGGTTATCGCTATCGATAAGGACAACGAGAGCAACGTCCTCCCCTATTCGACGCTTCTTGATAACCCGACTGAGTTGAAAGAGGCGGATATTAGCGGAGAGGATTTAGCCGTGATCCTTTACACCTCCGGCACAACAGGAAGCCCAAAAGGATGCATGGCGTCCCATGATTATTTCGTCCATCTGGCGGAAGTTCAGGCGGATTTATTTCAACTGTCGGAGAGGGACCGCGTCCTGACCGCTCAACCCTTCTATTATATGGACCCTCAATGGAACACCCTCATGGTAATGACACGCAATGCGACTCTGGTTCTGGCTGAAAAATTCAGCACAAGTACATTCTGGGATGATATCAGACACTATGACATAAGCTGCTTCTACTGCATCGGAGCCATGACCTCCTTCCTCTATAATATGCCTCCTTCGGATCTGGACAAGACACACAACCTGAGAATGGTGCAAACCTCCGGTATCTCCCCACACATTCACGAGAAG
>CAYUCJ010000044.1:0-1677 GCA_964443285.1 uncultured Desulfobacteraceae bacterium
CCGCTCTCTCCAGAGAAATCAAACGACAGGTCGGCCTTCTGATCACCCGCAAGGGTCAGATTTCCCATGTGCTGGTGGGGAACAAAAAGCGTATCTGGATTCCCAGACTGGAGAAAATCAGGACGGGAAGCGGGCGTCTCAGGGGGCTGCGGTTCGTCCATACGCACCTGGGAGCAGAACCCTTGTCCGGTGAAGACATGACGGACCTGGTTCTGATGGGCCTGGACCTCATGGCGTCTATCGAGGTCAACCATGAGGGGCTTCCCGGGCCAATCTCCTATGGCCATCTGCTGCCGGGCGATCGGGACGGAAAAGGATATGCCGTGCAGCGGGTTCAGGACATGGGTCGGCTGCAGGTGGACTTCATCCAGTTGGTTCATTCCCTGGAGGATGAACTGTCGCGCCGCTGGCTGGGACGGTCCCTCAAAACGGGGGAGAGGGCCCTCCTCGTCGGTGCCACAACCGGGGCTAAGTGGGCCGAAGAAGAATCACTGAATGAGCTGGAGGCCCTGGCCGTTTCAAACGAGGTTGAAGTGGCCGGCAAAGTGGTCCAGCGGATCAAGGGCATCGACAGACGCTTTCTGATTGGAAAAGGGCGATTGGGTGAATTGGTCCTCCATTGTCTCCAGACAGGGGCGGATCTGTTGATTTTCAATCAGGAGCTGACCCCTACTCAGGTCAAGAGCCTGACGGATTTCACCGAAATGAAAATCATTGATCGAAGCCAGCTCATCCTTGATATCTTTTCAAGACGTGCAGTGACCAGGGAAGGCAAGATTCAGGTGGAACTGGCGCAGCTCAATTATCTCCTCCCCCGGCTGGCCACCAAGAACACGGCCATGTCCAGGCTGACCGGCGGCATAGGAGGCAGGGGACCCGGTGAGACAAAACTGGAAATCAACCGGCGGCGGGTCTATGAACGCATTGCAAAACTCAACCGTGAGCTGGCCGGAATCGGCCGCCAGAGGCAGGGAAGAAGACAGTTAAGAATGAGGCGGGAACTTCCCGTGATTTCCATCGTCGGTTACACCAATGCCGGGAAATCCACCCTCTTGAACGCCCTCACGGGCAGCCGCGTCCGCACGGGGAATCGCCTTTTCGAGACCCTGGACCCCTCCAGCCGGCGCCTGAGATTCCCCAGGGAGAGGGAAGCGATCATCACTGATACCGTGGGATTCATCCGTGATCTTCCCCAGAGCCTGATGGAGGCGTTTGCCGCCACCCTCGAGGAACTGAATGACGCGGATCTCCTGCTCCACGTGGTCGACGCGTCCGGAGGGCGCATGGAACAGGAAATAGGAACGGTCGAGGATATCCTGAGAAAGCTTGAACTTACTGAGATTCCCATGCTCCTCGTGCTGAACAAGGTCGACCGTCTGGAAAAGCTGGAAACGGGAATGCTCCGGAAAAGAACGGGAGGGGTGGCCCTGTCGGCCTTACACCCTCCCACTTTGAAACCGCTGGTCAGGAGAATAGAAAAGATTATATGGCGGCACTCCTCCACCCCCTAGATTTCTCAATCCTTCCGGAGGCCATTACGAGGAGACAATCATACCTGGGGAGGGTGTTGATGAATTGGACTCCCCGGCCGGTGTTCATTACGAAAACCGTTGTTGAGAGCGCATCTGCTTCCATGGTGGTCGGGGCCTTGACGGAAACGCTGGTGTCTCCATGCGG
>CAYUCJ010000044.1:1777-13913 GCA_964443285.1 uncultured Desulfobacteraceae bacterium
CATCTGCTTCCATGGTGGTCGGGGCCTTGACGGAAACGCTGGTGTCTCCATGCGGCGACAGCCCCGTCCTTGGATCGACAATGTGATGAAACATCTTTTCCTGATCGAAATAGACCTCATAATTTCCCGACGTGGCAACGGCGCCATCGCTCATGTGGATGATGTCCGGGTAATGTTTCCTTTTTTGAGGATCCTGGATGGCGACAGTCCAGGGTTTCTTGCTCTTGGCGTGGCCCATCGTCCGGATATCCCCACCCGCGTTGATCAGGAAGTTTCTTATCTTGTGTCCCGTGAGGACATCCGCAGCCCGGTCGGCAATGTATCCTTTCGCGATGCCGTCCAACGTGATCCGCATGCCCGATTTGTTTAAGCGGATGGTACGTCCCTTCATCTCGATGCGGCTTGCGTCCACGCTCGCGAGTACTTTCCGGATTTCCGACTCGGTCGGGGGCCCGTGGTCCCCCTTTTCCAGCCGTTCCTTGAAGAGATCCACCAGAGGCGCCACGGAAATATCGAAATTGCCTTTGGTCAGGCGGTAGAAGTCAAGGGAGCTTCCCACAACCTTTATCAGTTCATCGGGCGCGTCCCGGAGGACGCCTTCCCTGTTCAAGACGGCGACGGGAGAAGCGGAATTGAACCGGGTCATGAGGCCGGTCAGCCGATCGATCTCGTCAAAAGCGAGACCCATGGCCTCTTCAGCTTTGTCCCTGGAACTGTGGATGAGTGTCATGGAAACGAATGTCCCCATGTCCAGCCTTGTCCTGGATACTTTGTACATCTTTCGGTTGAATTTGACGGCCTCTGCCGTAAGCGGCACCGCTGCTGCGGTTGCGAGACCCACGCCGAGAATTCCAGACATCTTCAGGAACGACCTCCGGTCCATGTTTCCGGGCTTATGAGACAAGATGGTGTGCTTTTCCATTTTTATTCCTCCGCTACTCCTTGGAGCCGTTTAACCAGCTTCACTTGGGTTTTTTTTTAGGCAGCAGAAGCTGCTTCTTTTCGTTGTTGTGATTGCTCTTCGAGTGGAGAAAAAGTCCTGAAGATATTGCGCGGGCATTTTTCCACACAGATTTCTCCACACTCCGGTCCGTAATCCATACACAGCTTGTGATCGATAGCGATCATACCGTCTTTCATGGTAACCGCCTTGGCGGGGCAGACCTTGATACACATTTTACAGGAAATACATCCCACGCCGCAGACCGCCTTTACCGCCTTTCCGGGGTCTTTTGTTGAACAAGGCACCCAGACCCTGGCCTTGAGGGGCATGAGTTCGAAGATGTTTTTTGGACAGGTACGGACACAGGTCCCGCAGCTCACGCAGCGCTCCGCGTCAACTACGGGAAACCCATCCACCATGACGATGGCGTCAAATGGACAGGCGGTAGCACAGTCCCCCAGCCCGATACAGGCATAGTTACAGGCAGCAGGTCCGCCGAAGGCGAGATCGGCGCCTGCGCACGTCTGATAACCCACATAACGCTGCTTCTGCCGAACCTGTCCTTCGATCCTCGAACAGCGGGGCACGGCCACCATGTCTTCCATTGCCGTCATCTGCTTTCCGGTGATCTCAGCAACCAGTTTGGCGACATCCTCTTTGCCGGGAAAACAGAGATTGGTTTCCACCTCCGGGTCGTTCACGACAGCCTCTGCGTAGCCTTCGCATCCAGCGAAGCCGCAGCCCCCTCACTGGGCCCCTGCCAGCACCTCCAGCACCTCCTCCACCTTGGGGTTCACCTCCACAGCAAACTTGTGGGCGGCGAGAGCAAGGCCGATTCCGAAAAAAAGACCTATGCAGCCCAACAATGCCAACCCCCCGATGGCCAGTTTTATCAACGAAAGATCCATTTAAACTCCTGCTTTCTCTTTCAGACAGGATGAACAAGATATACATGATTCCAGAAGCATCATCAAGGACTCAAAATATCGACATGCCCGAAAAACCCAGGAAGGCGAGAGCAAATAGCCCCGCCACCACAAAGGCAATGGGAAGGCCCCTGTAAGTCCTGGGGACATTGGCCAGTTCCAGCCGTTCACGCACGGAAGACATCAGGAACAGGGCCACAAGAAATCCAAGTCCGGCGCCGAGCGACAGCATGAGGCTTTCCCAGGCGTTGTATTCATTGTCTGCGAGAATCAGCGGAACCGCCATGATGATGCAGTTGGCGATGACCAGGACCAGGTAGACCCCGAAGGCCTTGAAGAGCACAGGGTTGACTTTCCTCAACACGGTGTCGACGGCCTGGACCGACAGGGACACCAGACCGATGAAGACAATGATCTGGAGATAATCCAGGTGGTACGGTTTCAGAACGAACTGGTACAAAGCCCAGGACATCATGGCACTGAACACCATCACGATGGTGAAAGTAATTCCCATGCCGACAGCCGTTGATTTTTTCTGAGAAGTGCCGAAAAAGACACAGAGTCCGAGGTACTTCGTAAAGACAAAATTCTGAATGAGCATCGCGCCGATGAGTATGGAAAAAAGAAAACTGAGATAGAGCTTCTTGACCTTTACGACGGTCGTCCCGAGGGATTTTCCGCCCGACATGATGTTCTTGACGGTGACCATGTGAGGCTGATCCTGATTCAACTCCTCCTGAAAGTGCAGCCTCACCTCATGTCCGTTTTTGGAGAGAGAACTGCTCGCCACTTCCAACCGGATGTCGGGATCCGGTTTCTCGTAGACACGGTAATGGGCGGTGTCCGTCGCCCACGCCGCGTCCACCGGTGCCGCAAAGGTGATGATGATGTCATGGCTCCCTTTGAAGGCCGTTTTTTTCACGAAACGGCTTTGCGGCTCACAACCCGCCGTCAAAAGCAGGATCGCCAGGAGGGCAATCCCGAAGGCCGGAAATTTGTTGTGGTTCATGCCACCCATGGGGTCCTCATCCAATCTTCTTTTTCGTCCTGTTGAAAACGATTTCAATATAGTTGTACAAAGCCATCATAAATCCGACACAGAAAAAGCCCGCCAGTGGAAGGGCGAAAAAAAGGAGAGGACGGAAGCCGAGGACATCGTGTCCGAGCAGTGTACCCAATCCAAGGAGTTCCCGGACAAAGCCGAGTGTAACCATCCCGAAAAGGAAGCCCAGGCCCATTCCGAAACCGTCAAAAAAAGATTTGCCGATGGTGTTCTTGCACGCAAACACCTCCAAACGCATGGTGATGATGGCGAAGGCCACAATCAGCTTTACAAAAATCCCCATGGCCTTGTAGGCCACCGGTGCATAGGCGGACAGCACGAGGTCTATGACCGTGACCCAGGTAGCAATGGTCAGCGTGTAGGTGGGGATCCGGATCCGTGGGTGGATGAAGTTCTTGATGAGGGCGATGGTGCAGCTGGAGCAGACCTGGACGAAGAGAACAGCCACGCCGAGCAGCAGGCCGTTCATGACGGTCGTGCTGATTCCCACCGCAGGGCACATGGAAAGGGCCAAGCGAAAGATGGGATTCTCGTTCAACAGGCCGTTAATGACCAGCTGTGTGGAACTCTTTGCTGTCGCCAATGGTGCATCCCTCCTGAAAAATCGGGCCTCGGGTCCCCTGGCCCCCTAAAAACCCCGGCCGCGTGAAATTAAATACAAAACGCCTCAAAAGGCTGCGGGAATATGCTCCCGGGCTATCACACGGTCGAGGATTTCCGTTCGATAGGCAAACTTCTTGACCATATTTCTGATCCCCGTGGTAACGGACCGGCTGGATATGGTTGCCCCCGTCAGGGCGTAGATGTCGGCATTTTCGTATTTCTCGCGGATCTCGTCAATCTGCTTCCGGCTGAACATGCCCTTTTTCCACTTCTCCCTTTCAAGATATTTTTTGTATTCCAGCGGGAGTGGTTTTTTGACAACCTTCAATGTCTTCATTTTCTTATAGGATTTGTCGACAAACTGGTTTTTAAAATAGTCCTGGGCGATTTCAGCACCCAACCCCGGGTCCTCTTCCTGTTCCATAATATCGAGTCCCGTGATGGTGAAAGAGGGATTCAAGGCGAGCATGACCTTGATAAAAGTCTTGAACCCGGGAAACTCACCCGGGATCAGGTAGGCGAGACGCTTGCCTCCCAGCAGGGCCACGATAAAGGAATCGGCATAGGTGAATTGCTTGGGCGGCTTCAAAACCTCCTTCAAGGCCGCCTCCCTCTCGGACGGTTCCATGGCCTTGTCGGGGGACAGGACGAGGCTGAAGCGGTCTTTCAGTTTTCCGGCCAAATCGAGCAGGAGGAGTTCATAGCCGGTTCCCCCATCCTTCTTCATGGGTGTAAGGTATCCGAGAAACTGGGTCCCGCGGTCCTCGATGACGTACCTGTAGACGGAAAGGAGTTGCAGATTCGATGGAGCCGGATGGGACGAGGAATATCCCAGGAGTCCCAGCATGGTGCCCTGGACATCCATAAACTGGTTGTGCTTCTTGGCCTTGTCGGTGACCGTAAAGACCGCCCCCATGATAAATGCGGCAATCAGGCAGGAAACCGTCAGTTTCATGGTTATTCGCAGGATCTCTCTCATTTATCCGCGCCTTTTTGGGGAGCAAAGCGTTTGGGACCGAACCATTGCTCAAATGCCGGTGTCAGGGGGTTCATGAGCAGAATGGCATAGCATATGCCCTCGGGATAGCCGCCTTTCAACCGGATGAGCACGGTGAGGGCCCCGATACAGACACCGAAAATGAGCTTGGCGGTTTTCTGGGTGGGGGATGTGACATAATCCGTGGCCATGAAAAAGGCCCCCAGCATAATGCCGCCTGAGAGGACGGCTAGAAGCGGGTTGCCCGTAAAGAGCTTATCGCCCCCGAAGGCCCAGGTGAGAAACCCGACCGACACAATGACCGCTGCGGGCATGTGCCAGGTGATGTAACCCTTGTAGATGAGGTAAAACCCGCCCAAAAGGAGGAGCAGGGCCGAGGTCTCCCCGATGGAACCCGGCCGCCAACCTAAAAAGAAGTTTCCATAAATGCTTGAAAGTGAACCGAATTTTTCAATCATCCCGGCAATGCCGTAATGTTTCAGGACGAAAAGCGGGGTAGCGGTACTGACCGCGTCCACCCCTGTTCCCATGTATCTGAATATGGATGCGTCGCGGATGGGGGACAGCCAGGCGGAGGTCATGGCGACGGGGAACGTGGCCACCAGAAATGCCCTGCCGATGAGCGCAGGGTTGAAGAAGTTGAACCCGATGCCCCCCAGAAGGATCTTGGCCACATAGATGGCCATGACCGCCCCGAGAATGGGCATCCAGTAAGGAACGCCGGGGGGAATGATATAGGCCATCAGCATGCCGGTGATGACGGCGCTGCCGTCACGGATGGTTACGGGTCTCCGGAGCAGCCTTTGGGAGACGCCCTCCGTTGCCACGCAGGCGGTGACGCTGATCAAGGTGATGATCAGGGTCTGGAACCCGAATATAAAAATCGAAAGAATCAGAGGCGGAATCAGGCACCCGACGACGGTCCACATGATCTTTTCGACGGATTCGCCGCTCTTTATGTGGGGGGATACCGAGACCGTCCACAATTGGGAACCAGCCTCCGTCAATCCGCTATTTTTCATTTCCTTTTCGATGGTTCACTCCTGATCGCCCCTCCGGCATCAGACGGGCGCCGGCCACCTTATCTCTTTGCCTTTTTCTTGGCCAGCCTGATAAATTGCACCAGGGGCCGTTTCGCAGGACAGACAAAGGCACAGCAGCCGCATTCAAAGCATTCAAAGGCCCCGAATTGAGATGTTTCTGCGGCCCGTCCGGCCTCGACATAGATCCCTATTTCATTGGGTGAGAGCCCCATGGGGCACGCGTCCAGGCACCACCCGCAGCGAATACACTGGCCGTGGGAACGTGTGTCAATCTCTTCATCTGTAAGAAAAAGAACGCCTGAAGTGGTCTTGGTCACCACCATTTCAAGACTGGAAACGGCGAAACCCATCATGGGGCCTCCAAGAACCACCTTGGCCAGGTTCGGGCGTATCCCCCCGAGGAATGAAGCGATGTCGCTCAGCCTGGTTCCTATTTTCACCAGGAGATTGGCAGGCCTTTCTATTCCCTTTCCGGAAATGGTAACGACCTTTTCATAGAGGGGTTTTTTCAGGGCCACGGCCTCGAAGACGGCCCTGGTCGTCCCTATATTCTGAACGATCACGCCCACGTCGAAAGGCAAACCGAATCCCGGGACTTTCCTTCCTGTGGTGGACTGAATCAATTGCTTTTCGGATCCCTGGGGATATTTTACCTTCAGCGCGTCAACGTGGATCTGAAAACCATTCGAGGCGGATGCACCTGCGGCCTTTCTCATGACATCGATGGCATCCGCCTTGTTTTCCTCGATGCCCACGCGACACTCACTTATGCCGAGGATGGCCAGCATGATCTTGGCACCTTCTATGATCTCCTGAGGGTGTTCGAGCATGGCACGGTGATCGGTCGTGAGGTACGGCTCGCACTCTGCCCCATTCAGGACGAGTGTATCAACCTTGGCTTCAGGGGGGGGAGCGAGTTTGACGTGGGTCGGGAAACCGGCCCCTCCGATACCCACCACCCCCGCGTCCTTTATCCTGGCGAGCAGTTCCTCTCTTTTCAGTTTCTCCCAGTCGTCCCGTTCATACACCCTGGTTTGGGCTTCCGTATCGGTCCGGATGGTCACCGAGGGGGCGGTGACGGAAATGGGGTGCGGAGCGTCTCCAATGTTCTTGACAACGCCCGTCACACTGGCGTGTATATTGGCTCCAAGCCCCCTTTCGACCTGTCCGATGAGGTCACCTTCCCGCACCTCGGCTTTTTTTGCCACAAGCGGGGTGCACGGGGCGCCAAAGTGCTGGTTGAGCAGAATCTCAACTTCATCGGGAAGGGGCAGGGTTTCCACGGACAGGTGCTCAGTCAGGGATTTGAATTCATGCGGATGGACGCCGCCTTTTGGAAATGTCAATAAGGAGTCAGTCATAAATATGTGGCCCAAACATCCTGGTCGAAATCTGGTCTCTAAAGGTTCTCAATAGTAGAAAGAATGGGAAGAATGTCAAGGAAAAACTGGACGTTCCTGCTGAACCGAAACCTGTCTGTGCCTTTGTAAAAGCACGGAGGTTCACCATTTGTAGTGCTCATGTTTTTTCGAGGTAAGCCCTGGCGTCCTTCACATCGAGGTCGATCTGACGGGCGAGTTCTTCTACGCTTTCGAAAGTCTTTTCAGATCTCATTCGTTTCATGAATTTCACCTTGATCACCTGTCCGAGCAGATCGCCGGAGAAGTCCAGGATATGGGTTTCAATGGAGAGAGGACCTTGACCGAAAGTGGGGTTGTGGCCGATATTGGTTACCCCTTTGAATTCGCGATGATCAAGGAGGACCTGAACGGCATAAACACCTTCTTTGGGGATCAATTCATCCATCAATTCCAGGTTGGCCGTGGGAAATCCCAGGAGCCTTCCTCCGCGATTCTTCCCCTTCACGACGGTTCCGGAGATCTGGTAGTCCCGCCCCAGCATGGTTTTGGCGTCCGGGAGATTCCCGGCCAGGACCAGATCTCTGATGGAGGTGCTCGATACCACCCAGCTGCCGATGCGTACGGGCTGGACCACGTGCACTTGGAAGCCCAGATCTTTTCCCATCTGGAGCAGGAGGTCGATGTTCCCCGTCCTCTGATGACCGAAGGTGTAGTCGTAGCCTATGACCAGTTCTCTGATACCGATTTTCTCCACAAGAATGTTCTTCACAAAGTCTTCCGCGGCTATGCCTGCAAAAGTCCTGTCGAATGGGATGCAGAAAATCACGTCGACCGCCGCACGGGCGATGAGCTCCAGTTTTTGTTCATTGGGAGTAATGAGAAGGGGGGCCTTGTTGGGGTCCATTATCTTCAGGGGGTGAGGTTGAAAGGTCATGACAACCGATTGACCTTCAAGGGCCCTGGCACGGTTCTTGACTTTTGCGAAGAGCGCGAGATGCCCACGGTGGACACCGTCAAAATTTCCGATGGTCAGTACGGGGTTTTTCAAGGGTGATGTAAGTTGATCAAGATTCTCAATCACTATTGCAGTCACGTTTGACCTCAATGGTTGCAGTGTCGCTTTTCAAAGACGTTTCTCTCTTCCGGTGTCAAAAGACCATTGACAACCGACGGTGCATAATATAGAGTCTCACCCGTAAAAGATCAAGCTGTTTGATGCGTGCCGAAGTGGCGGAACTGGTAGACGCGCTAGGTTCAGGGTCTAGTGGGCGTACGCCTGTGGGAGTTCGAGTCTCCCCTTCGGCACCATTTACAAATCATAACCTACTGTTTTTACAGTAGGTTTTTTTGTCTCAAAATACAAAAAAATGGCCAATTCCTTCTGTTACACACTTACAGAAGGAATTGAGCAATGAAGTCTATCAGCAGGTCTCCCGGTTATCTTGTCCGTAATCCCCATTCATATTGCTTCCGAATAAGGGTCCCCAACGACATACCCAGTCATAGGCTATTTCGGCCTGTAGACTATTTACAGATGAAAGCCCAATAAAATAGGGGGTTTCGGGTAATAGCACTTCACCCTAACCCCCTCTGGTTGCAGGTCATGAACAGCTAGATTCTAATGTTCCCGTATAGTAGACCCAAAAAATGCTTTTGACATTAGGGTTCGCCTCAGATTGCGATGCAAAGGCATCTGGGAATGGTAAATGAGGATTTTTCAATTCCAAAATGCCCCATCCCCCCAATCCTCAAATTGACATCCCATTAACAACCACCAGCCCAAGCCTGATCAAGCTCTCAGGCAACCGAACCAGCTTATCCTCATAAATTGCATCCATGGCATCTTCACTGTTGCACACTTGACATTTCTAAGACAAAGGGATTATGCAGTATTGAAAAATCTGTCAAGCTATCGTTCATGGGTGAATGCTATGACGAAAAAACCTACATATGAGGATTTAGAACAACGCATCAGGATCCTCGAAAAAGGACACGATGTTTCGGAAGGAATCGGTTCGACTCCTAAAAATCCTGAAGCAGTCTATCGTCTTATGCTGGAAAGCATTTCGGATACGGTAATCGTCACCAATGATCAGGGGAAAATGACTTATGTTTGCCCCAATACAACGAAAATTTTCGGGCTCTCCCAAGATGAAGTTCTCAGTTTGAATAATATTCAGAAGCTAATGGATGGGTCGATCTGTGATATCTCAGACCTTAAAGAACAGGGCGAATTTCAGAATCTTGAATGGACGATTAAAGACGCAAACACACAGACACGATTTCTACTTATCAACGTCAAATCGGTAAACATAAATGGCGGCACCGTTCTTTATGTGATACGTGACATTACAGATCGAAAACAGGATGAGGAAGATCTAAAAAGATATCGAAATATCGTCTCATCGACGTCGGATGGGATCTCGCTTCTCGATAAAAATTACAGGTACGTTATCGTTAACGATGCTTATGAAAAGTTTTCCGGGGTTGATCGTGAAAACTTTATTGGTCTGACGGTATCTGAATATCTTGGTAAGGAGATTTTTGAAAAGTATATTCAGCCTAATTTTGACAAATGTCTGCAAGGTGAAACAGTTAATTATCAGGGATGCTTTGAATACCCCACAATAGGAAAGCGATTTGTAGACATCACTTATTATCCTTATAGGGATAGTGGCAACCTAATTACAGGTGTTGTCGCTAACACCAGAGACATTACGTTGCAAAGGCTTGCAGAAGAGGCGCTGCATAAGAGCAGGGAGAAATATCAAGAACTCGCAGAGAGTATCTCTGATGTATTCTTCGCAATGGATAAGAATCTCAGATACACCTTCTGGAACAAGGCAAGCGAAATACTTACGGGAATTCCGGCAGAAAAGGCTGTGGGAAAAACTCTTGTGGAAGTATTTCCGGACAATGAGGCACGAGAACAAGCAAAAAAAATGTATTTAAGGGTTATCGAAACTAAAAAGCCGGAGCAATTAATAGTACAATATCCGGGCAATGAACAGATTGTTTACGAGATTAGTGCTTATCCAAGCATAGAAGGTGTTACCGCATTTGTTAAGGATATTACCGAGCGCAAGAGAATGGAAGAGGTGTTGAGGGGATCGGAGGAAAAGTTTAGAAACTTGATCGAAACCCTTCCCATCGGCGTTGCATTGAGTGTTCCCGAAGGGACCATCACTGAAATGAATTCAGCTTTGGTGAAGATTTTCGGCTACGACTCAAAGGAGGAATTGCAGAAGGTCCCCGGTTCCGCACGCTATGTCAACCCCAAAGATAGAGAGCGATATGTTGAACTCCTTGGAAAAGGTTTGGTTAGAGATTTTGAGGGACGATACAGACGCAAAGACGGCACGGTATTCTGGGGCAGGTCTACCTCGGTAAAACGTTCAACAGCAACCGGGGAAACTCAGTTTATCAATGTATTTGAGGACATCACCGAGCGCAAAAAGGCTGAAAAGGCGTTGAGGGAGTCCGAGCAAAAATACAGAAACCTCGTGGATAATGCAACGGTCGGCGTTTTTAAAACCAACTTCAGTGGTGATATTGCTTATGTCAATGATACCTTGATAAAGATGCTTGAATTCGAATCCCCTGAAGAATTTATGGCAGCCGGTGTGTGGGTAAGATATAAAGATCCGAAAGACAGGGAAATCTTCCTTGAAAATCTCAAGAAAAAGGGAAAGATCGACAATTTCGAGACTGAACTCCTTACAACAACCGGGCGCTCCCGAAATGTGCTCCTAAGCGGAGCACTTGAGGGAGACTTCATATCAGGAATGATCGTGGACATCACCGAGCGAAAGCAGATGGAGGATGCGCTGATCGATTCCGAGCGAAAGTGGCGGAATGTTCTAATCAATACGCCTCAGATCGGCATTTCACTGAATCCGGACGCCAAAATCATCTTTGCGAATGCGCATTTTCAGAAGATTACAGGATGGAAGAAGGAAGAAATCATCGGACAGGATTGGTTTGACATGTTCATTCCTGAAAATGTCCGGGAAGAAATCCGAGGTGTTTTCAAGAGGGTCATGAGCGACATGGACACCTCTGGATTTTCTTCTTATGAGAACAATATTGTGACCAAAAATGGCGAGTTGCGCCACATTGCATGGTCAAACGTCCTTACAAAGGACGCCCATGGCCAGGTTTCAAACATTACCTGTCTTGGCGTTGACTTGACGGAACGCAAGCAGGCTGAGGATGCTATAAAGAAAAGCGAAGCCAGGTTAAGGAATGTTTTCGAGGCATTGCCCCTTGGCATAGTTCTGGTCCAGGACCGCCGGATCATGTGGCACAATGAAACCACGTCCCGGATGTTGGGCTATAGTGGAGAGGAGCTTCACGAAAAGAATACCAGGATGCTCTACATAAGCGATGAGGATTTCAAGCGGGTCGGAGAGGCCATAAAGACCCTTGGGCCGGGGAAAAGGGCAATCGAGACGGAGATTCGATGGGTCCGCAAAGACGGATCGGTCCTTGATTGCCATATTCGACATGCCTTGATGGGCCCTGAATCGGAAGACCGGGTGGTGCTGGCCATGGTTGAGGACATCACGGAACGGAAAAAAGCCGAGGAAGAAAAGAGTAAACTGGAGGCCCAGTTCAATCAGGCCCAGAAGATGGAAGCGGTCGGCACCCTGGCAGGCGGCATTGCCCATGATTTTAACAACATTTTGACTGTCATCATCGGAAACACCGATCTGGCCCTGATGGATTTGGGCAGGAATACTAACCTTTACGACCGTATTGACGAGATCCAGAAGGCCGGACACCAGGCAGCTGCGCTTACCCGCCAGCTCCTTGCCTTCAGCCGGAAAGAGCTGATCCGGCCAGAGGTCCTGGACCTCAACGGAGTGACGATGAATCTGGAAAAGATGTTGCGCCGCCTCATCAGGGAAGATGTTGACCTGGTTACGGACTATGCACCCGATCCCTGGCAGGTGGAGGCGGACCCCGGACAGATGGCACAGGTGATCATGAACCTGGCGGTCAATGCCAGGGACGCCATGCCGAAGGGCGGCAAGCTCACCATCGAGACGGCCAACGTGGAACTGAACGAGACCTATTTCCGGGACCACGGTGTGGAAAACGAGGCGGGGCCTTACGTGATGCTGGCGGTCACGGACACTGGCGCAGGGATGGACAGGGAGACCCAGGCCCGCATATTCGAACCCTTTTTCACCACCAA
>CAYUCJ010000045.1:0-13907 GCA_964443285.1 uncultured Desulfobacteraceae bacterium
CGGGAAAGCAGGAGACGTATTGATCGAGGTTGACGCGGCACTTTTTCTATAAAGCCTCCCTTCTCCAGGGTTACCACCATTTGATGTACTGAAGGCGCGGAAACTCTGAAATATCGCTGCATATCTGCTTCTGCCGGAGGATATCCATGTATCTTGGTGTAGTAATAGATAAAAGCAAGGTATTGCCCTTGGCGCTTCGTATATTTGTTTTTCGTACCGACTCCCATTACCTGCCACACAAATTGAATATTCGGATGGATTCCGATCAAGCTAATGTATCAATGTATTGTCCCAAAATAGGGACCGACGATGCGCACCGTTCTCCGGTTGCCGCAACCGTCATTTTTCCCCTTCTAGATCAACTTCTTTTCCATTTTTGAAACAGGATGTGGGTTCTCAAATCCCCAACATATGTTATTGGTCATTTGGTTATTCCCCAGGACGGTCGACCCGGGAAGTCCCTATTTCCATCTTGCAATTTGAAGGGGATATTCCAGATTCTCGGATACCTCTACAAGTCGTCGCATGTAATCATCGGTGATCAGTATTAAATTGTATTGAATGGCCTGCGCCGCAATCCAAATATCATTCTCCTGGACACCGAGTTCCTTAGCGCTCGTTCGTTCAAAGAGGTCTTCCGGCCATTTTACAGTCAGTTTCCCTCGGCGATCTATTGGCGAATATTTCTTAAACAATGCTGCGCGTAAATCGGAATAGGCAACGATGGTGTGCTTATCAATGTCAAGTATAAGCGGGTGGTTGGATATCTCGCGTCTGACTTGATTCTGACTCTCTGTATCCATCTTTGGAGTTACCTTCAACCCATATTCAATTTCTGCCAGGGCTATAATAGATAACCAAACAGGGGAATCAGAGATATCTGCGAAAAATTTTCTAATACTCTCGTGTTCAGGATGCCGGGCATTCCAAAGAGGACTGACCGCATTAGTATCAAGAAGGTACCCCTCCATTATGATTGCCTTCCCTCAATATCCATAAAGAACTCATCCATTTCTTTGGAATCAAAGGGCCTGATTTTGCTTAGAAGTTGTCCAGCGCCAGCTTGTTTCAAATTCATTTCAAGATATTTATGCAGTGGAATACATGGATGGAAATCACTTGGAAAATAGTGAGGAAAATTAAATGGAAAAGGGCGTGGGTAGCCCTTGAAGAAGTCCAGCAGTTTTCGTTCAAGCCTGGGAGGGAGATCATATGCTTCAAGCACCAAGGCGTCAATTTTTGTAACTGTTTTGACGAATTGTTCGATTAATTTTTCATCTAAGGTATGTTTTTTAGATCCCAATCTGAGTTTTGTATATTTTATAACAGATGAACGAATCTTTTCGACGTTGATTTTACCTGGGAATGGTACCGGGATCCTTTTCAGCGTCGAATTTCTATTAAGACGTTTGCCTTCCTTCGTGTACATGGCTGCATTAATCAAGGGGGAGTTGACAAGAGCTGAAATTACTTCAATGCCCATATCATTTTTTGGCCATATCCCGATAAAGTTTTCACGGCAGACCAAACCGCTTTCGTCTGGAATACCCATGATCCGCCAGGGACTACGACTAACAGCGAACCTATTCACGATAACCTTAGGGCTATCCCAGGGAAGCGAATGTGCATTTGTCCGTCGGTATTGTTCGTCCATATTTAAATAGACAAGCCTTTGGGCATAAAAAGGTTCTATTTCTTCTCGAACATAGGCTAATCCTTTTTTGAATCCTTGCCTTGGGTTAGAAGATACCAAAATATCACTATTTTTTTTTAGCGGGATATTCCATTCAATACCCCTATGGATTTCAGCGATATCCTCGAATCTTGGGCTGGCCGCCAGATAGTCCCAAATCTCGGAAAGCGCAGGATACCATAGAGGGACGTGTTTTGTATGGCTGCTGCGTTTCACGTTCTTGGCAATAGGTTTGGGTAACCGCCCTGCTTCAACGAAAGACTTCCTATCGTTTTCCCTCACCCAGAATGTCCTGGTAGAAACGTTGGCTTTTGCGTGTTCATCTTTTTCCGAGGCGAGGACAAGCATGGTCTCTTGATCTGAAAACGCAAAAATGCGGTCTGGTAGAGCTATGGTTTCTATATTCTTGTAGTTGCGAGCTATCTTGTCTTGAAGATCCGAATATCTCCCTCCCATAATGGCGGCTTTTGGCAAAACAAATCCCAACATGTCTGGTGGGTGTTCAAGGACTCTTCGCAAGACCTCGTAAGGCTTGCGGACACTCTTGACAGTGTCTTTGTAGGTATTTCTCTCAGCCTGTGTAAAGTCTTCGAAAGGGGGGTTGCACAGAACGATTCGAGATGTTTCCAGTTGCCCTTCAAGAATATCACTCCCAAAAACATCTCTTGACAGGATTTGCCACCCGTCCGGATTAGGATAGTCGGCCAACATGAGAGACAGGCGGCACACCTCGGCGGCAAAAGTGTCAAATTCAATAGCTGTTAAGTGCTCTTTTAGATATTTGTGCCTTTGCTGGTCTCCCCAAGAAAGCGGTAACAATTCCCGAAGACGACGAAGGGCCGCAACCAAGAAAACGCCATGCCCGGCACAGGGCTCCAGCACATAGCGCCCCGCTTGGTGCAGCGATTCAAAAGGAAGGCGATCCACCATGAGCTCGGCTATGGCTGAAGGCGTGCTGTGTACACCGAATCTCTTCCTCGTTTCCTCACCTATGAGAGTGTTCTCGTAAATGAAAGCCAGATCTTCCACGGAAAGATTTTGAAAGTTAAATGCGCTTCTGAATTTATCCCAAACAAATTGTTGCGTGTTAGGTTCATCCAGAATATGTGAAGCTTGATAGCCTGAGAGCCCATAAAATTGTTGGACTCTGTCAATGATGTCATTCGCCCCTGGTGCCGACCAATCTCCTGGATGATTTCTGTCTTTGAAAATCTTTGCGGCGAGGAAGCGAAAAACAAGGCGGAAAAGAGAAGCCTCCTCCGGCTTTGCGCCTAACGCGCTTTCATAAGAAATGATAGCTTCGCCTAATATATCTTTCAGCAGCCGATCTAATTTACCGTGAATCATACCTTTAAGAGCAGGCAGGAGACCCGTATCAACAAAATCAAGCTGATAAGGTTCTGTCAGAGGTGTAATAGCTTTGGCTCGAAAGATCGTCTCAGGATTCCACTTATCTTTGTTTGCCTTAAAAGCTTGGCTGATATTGCGGGCTGGGATTGATTCTAAGAAGACAACGTCTCTGGTGGCCTCAACACGGTAACGGTTGAAACGATCCGGAAACGCTTCAAAAAGCATTGGAGCACCCAGGGTTCGGTATATTGAGACATTCTGTGCTCCGGATTGGCCATTAGCGCTCAGTACACCGATGCAGGCATTGCGATATGAAGGGGGCCATTGGGCAAATGCCGCCAATGGGATAACCAATTCACGCTTTCCGGAATAGGATGCATCATCAAAGGTATAATCGCCCTGTAATAGCTTATCCATATAGCCCAACTGTTTCAACTCATCGCGGATGGTGCTTAGTACACTCATCTTGATTGCCTCCGCTGATATGTTTCGTTGGTTGCTACCCATGGGTGAGCATTCTTGCTTTTTCTCTTGCATTCATAAGCCCAGTTTCCCTTGCACAAACCTCATCATAATCTTGAAGCCTGATTATCTCGGCACCAATCTGCTCCGTATCGAAGCGGAAATACTGCTGTCTGGTAATCGCGCTGAAATATTTCCCCTTTTCAACGACGATCATATCCGTTCCATCAGTGTAGATGATCAGTCGCGTGAGAGGTTCATCATCAGGCAATAGAACGGCGAGGTTTCTTATCCCCTCCCGTACCCTTTGGAGACTCAAGCCATTCTTTCTCAAGGAAACCAATATCCTAAGCTTGACTATATCTTTGAAAGAATAGAAGGAAACTTTCCCGATCCTGGCTGGTGAAACAAGACTTGTCCTGACCCAGTATTTCAACTGATTGAGGGTTGCCCCGGTTAGTTTTTGGACAAATTTTGTTGGAAACGTATATTGCATTTCTTTTATTGGTTGAAAAAACTGTTATATCAACAGATTTTCAACCAATTAATACACAAGAAGGCTCCAAGGTCAAGCCAATTCGGCCTGCCTTTTTCTCATTGAAACCTCCCCATTGCTTGAAAAAGAAAGAAATCCCCATGTCCCGCATTACTTTTGCCGCTTTGGCCATATCTTTCTGCGGGACCTGCTATACTTTCTTGGATCTTCTTGGCATATCTAGAGATATTCAGACAGTTATCCCGCTCTTCATATCCCATATCAACCCTTGCCAGCCGTCAAGAACACCCTCATCTTCACACTCGGGACAATACCAGTGTATTCGGCCGTCTGTCTCAAATTGAATCTGCAAAACGCCATCACAGGGTTTCCTTCTCGGCCTCCGCCAGCATCTTGGGGCCTTTTCCGGAGCCAGGCCACGATCGCGCGATGTTGCATAGGTTATTATTTCTCCTAGTTTCTTCACTTTCATTTTCAGCTGTGGCGCCGCCGGGCCGCTTTTCTCTTCATTGAGCCAGTGCCTGATATCAATTATCCACATTTTTCCTCCTTGGTATCCCAGTGCTGCTTCTAGTAGAGATATTCAGTAATTTCCAACCCCGGATTACCCCTCTATCAAACTTGCAAAGCAGCTTTACCTCCGGTTGCCGAAAACGCATAATATAACGGGATAAAAGTGATACGCTCTTCAGTTAGGTTCCGATAAGGGCCTGAGGAAAAAACGATTCCCTTCGGGCAATTCTTATAGGTCTCTAAGAAAATGTGCAGGCTTTTAAGCCTTCCGGAGGGTCCGCTTTTTACCTCAATCGGATAGATTTCTCCGTCAATAATCGCCAGATAATCGACCTCCGCCGAACTGCTCCTTGCTCGTCTTGACCAGTAATGCAGGCTGCCATTTTGTGACATAAGCATCTCCTGGCCGACGAACTGCTCGGCCATACCGCCCTTATAAATATTGAGTAATTCGGCTTTTTGGTATTCGACATCTATGGGCATACCGCTAAGATAACGCATTAAGCCACTATCCACCATCAGGCCTTTGAAAACTTTATCGGATGAAGAAGCTCCAAGGGGCAATCCCGAAGGGTCTGCGGAAGAGATCTTCGCAATAATCCTTGCCATTACAAGCAGGTCAAATCCTTTTTTTAAAGTCGGATTTGAAAAGCCCATAGCGAGCTTTGAATACTTTATCTGCTGTCCCACGTTTTGTGATATGGATGTTAACACTGAGTTCAGACAGTCTTTGTTGACCTGCGGACGGTACTTTGCGAAATCCATCCGATACGTTTCACAGATCTCGGACTGAACCTCAAATGCCTCCTGCATGGATCCTGACTCCACATAAGAGAGGACACTTTCCGGCATTCCGCCAATAAAGAAGTACCTCTTGAGTTCTTCACACAAGAACGCATGCACTGATTCTGAAAGCGCTCTTGGGGGTTCAAGAAGGATTCCCGCTGCTTCGTTATTACCGTTTGCTAAAAGATATTCAACAAAGCAGAGAGGGTATAACTGGAGGAACTGAATTCTTCCGACAGGAAATGAGATATCCTTCATAGCAAATTCAAGGAGGGAGCCGGCTGCAATCACATGCAGATCAGGTATCTCCTCATAAAGGTAACGAAGGGCGGTAATCGCCCTTGGAAACGCCTGAATCTCATCGATAAAAAGCAGGGTCTTCCCGGGTTGAATTTGCTCTCCGAGCAGGATCTCCAGATCTGCGATGATCTGCCTCGCGTCTAATTTCCCACTGAATACCCGGTGAAGCTCAGGGTTTCGCTCCAGGTCAGCCAATAGGAATGTATCATAGTGACTCTCCCCAAAAGACCGTATGGAATGGGTCTTGCCGACCTGCCTGGCGCCACGGACTATAAGGGGTTTTCGCCGCTTACGATGTTTCCATTTCAACAGTTCTTGATCGATGAATCGTTTCATTTATTCAAATATCCCTCAGCAGCATAAAAGAATCGGGATTGTTTAAAAAGACAAGGGTAGTATAAAGGCAATGATTTAAAAAGACAAGGTTATTTGTAAATGCAAAGACACGTTTTCCGGCCGTTTGGTTTTCTCTATTTCGTCATTAGAGGTATTGCTATGAGAAGGAATTGTCCTATATAATTCTTGGCGGCAACAAAATCTTATACGTTAGGAAGGATCACCACGTGAACACGGATAGAGGAATCGATCTCATCGCAGAGATGATAGGAAAAGGCGGGAGGAACGTCGTTTTTACAGGGGCCGGGATATCCACTGAGAGCGGGATCCCGGATTTCCGCGGCAAGGGCGGTATCTGGGACAGATTTCAACCCGTCTATTTCGATGAATTCATGAAATCCAGGGAGGCCCGAATAGAATACTGGCGGCAGAAAAGCGAGCTTTTCCATGATCTGGTGAAGGCCAGACCCAATCCGGCCCATCTGGCCGTTGCCGAGCTCCATGAGGCGGGACTGGTGGAAGCGGTCATCACCCAGAACATCGACGGCCTTCACCAAGCGTCGGGTATCCCGGATGAGAAAGTCATCGAGCTCCACGGCAGCAACCAACGGGTTCGATGCATGAGCTGCGGCAGGATTTCATCCATTGAGGAGGCGCACAGGCGCATTGAGGACGGAGACCCGGCTCCGGAATGCGAGTGCGGCGGGTACCTCAAGCCCGACACCATCTCTTTCGGCCAGGCCATGCCCGAAAAGGCGGTGGAAAGAGCGGTTCGACTGGCGCGGGATTGTGATTTTTTCCTTGTGGTGGGTTCAACGCTCCTGGTCCATCCGGCAGCCTTCATGCCGAACTATGCCAAGGAGGCGGGAGCCTTCCTGGCCATCATCAACCTGTCCGAGACGCCCTGTGACGGGATATCGGATGTCCTGATCCGGGGCAAGGCGGGAGAAGTCCTCCCGAAGATAACTGAAAAGCTTAACCGGGTAGCCCCAGTTCCCCCACCCGCAGGGCCCTCCTGAGCAACTTTCCACTGCGCGTCCTGGGAAGCCTGTCCATGATAGCGATCTCCTTCACGACGATGTCGGAGGAAAGGCTGCCCCTCAGAAAAGCGGCAATTTCATGCTTCAATCGCGCGGAGGGCGTGAAGCCCCTGTTGAGGGCGATGAAGGCCTTCAGAAAGGAGACACCCTGGTCCGGTGCGGTACCCTTGGAGATGACGGCCCCTTCGGCCACGGCGGGGTGCATACTGAGGATCTGTTCGATCTCGTAAGGGCCTATGACCTTGTCTCCCCCGGCCTTGATCAGGTCGTCATTTCTGCCCTGATGATAAATATAACCCTCTTCGTCCCTGATGGCAATGTCACCGGTAAGGAACCACCCCTCCACGCGAAAATATTCCTGATACCGGGCGTCGTCCTGCCACAAGGCGTTCATCATCCCCGGCCACCCCACTTTCAGCGCGAGTTCCCCCATGCTCATGGGGGGCATGGGCTCCCCTGACTCATCAAGGATCGCCGCCGCCATGCCGGGAAGGGGTTTTCCGATGGATCCCGGCTTGATATCCATGGAGGGAAAATTAGCGATGCTGATCATGCCTGTCTCCGTCATCCACCAGGTGTCGTGGGGGGCATGTCCCAGGTGCTTCTTGGTCCAGTAAAAAAGATCGGGGACAAGGGGCGCTCCCACCGTGGCGATGTTTCGCAGGGATCCGAAGTCATACCGTCCCGGCAGGTTGTCCCCCGCCTCCATGAGCCGCCTGATGGTCCTGGGCGTGGTATACCAGGTTGACACCCGATGTTTTTCCAGGGTCCAGTACCAGTTGGAGGCCTCGAACGGGTCGCCTTCCACCAGCGAGGTGCACCCGCAGAGCCACGGGGCAAAGGCACCGTATACCGATCCTGTCACCCAGGATGGGTCCGCGTCGGTCCAGAGGACCGTGTCCTCTCTCAGGTCCAGTGCAAAGCGCCCGGACGTGAGGATGCCAACCATATCGTGGTGACCGTGCACCACCCCCTTGGGGGGACCCGTGGACCCGGACGTGTAGCTGAGGTAAAGGGGGCTATCCCCCTTTAGCCAGACGCTTGAGAATTCCTTCGGCATCTGCTCGGGTACCCCTGATACAAGAACTTCATTGGGAAAAACGTCGGGCAGAGGTCCTTTGGTCAGGAAGACGTGGGACACCGATTCCGTGGCCTCCAGGGGAATGACCTCCACCAGGTCGGGATGGGTCAAAATGCCCCTGGGCCTGGCATCCTTCAGGCGAACCCCCAGTTCATCGAAAGTAAATGAATTGTAGACCGGACAGAATACGATGCCCATGCGGGCGCAGGCCAGGAGGCAAAGGTAGATCTCTGGGCAGGGTGGCAGAAAAATAAAAAAGCGGTCACCCGTGTCAAAGCCGTATCGGCCCAAAAGATTGGCCCACTGTCTGGATTTCTCCTTCAAATCAAGATAGGTGAATTCTTCAATATGCCCGGCCTTTTCAAAGATCAGCGCCGTCTTTCCCCGGCTTCGGGGATCTGAGGCCCACCGGTCGATGGCCTCGTGAACCATATTGATCTTCCCGGTTTCGTGCCATGAAAATACCTTTTCCATCTCAGACCATTGAAATCCCCCATAGGTTTCGTCATACACCCCCATATTGGCATTCGGGTTTTCCGCATCTATTCTCGCCTTGATCATGAAATTCTCCCTCGCCGGATTTCCCTTTACCAGACCCCGCAATGGCCGTGAATGTTTCGCGCCTTTTCTATCAGGCCCTTGCAGAGTCCGGTCTCCTCAAAGGCCGGCCATTCTCCCCCGTGCTCAAGGGTTAAGGCCTCCAGGGTCTCCTTGACGCAAAGGGCCAGGGCACGGGGATTGTAGCCCCCTTCCAGTATGAAGAGCATGGGCGGTCCGTCCACCTCCGCCCTGAGGTCCATGAGAAGACGGGTCAGCCACCCGAAGGGTTGCTCCGATAATCCGGACCTGCCGACGGGATCATCCCTGTGGGCGTCGAATCCGGCCGCCACCAGGATCAGCTCGGGGCGATAGGCCCGCACGATCGGCCCGATAATTTCCCGGTAGAGGTGGAAAAATTCTCCGTCGTCCATGGCCCTTGGTATGGGGATGTTGACGGTATACCCCTCTCCCTCGCCTCTGCCGGTTTCTCCCCAGTCCCCTGAAAAGGGATAAAGCATCCTATCATGTGAGGAGAAGTAGAGGACGCCCTTTTCTTGGTAAAAGAGCTCACTCACTCCGTTCCCGTGGTGGATGTCCCAGTCTATGATCAGGATACGCTTGAGACCATACCGCTTGGCGGCAAATCGGGCGGTAATGCCGATGTTGTTGAATATGCAGAATCCCCCTGCCCGGTCATGAAGGGCATGGTGTCCCGGGGGCCGCACCAATGCAAAACACGCATCGCACGCACCTGAGACCAGACTTTCAAGACCTTTGAGGCATCCTCCAACCGCCAGCCATGCGGACATGTAAGTCCCTGCACTGGCAGGGGTGTCCGGTGCAAGGCTCGTAAACCCATGGTCTGCCGTTTTCAATACCTTTTGGATATAGGCGGGTGTGTGGACCAGTTCCAGCTGTTCCAGGGCGGCGGGTTCCGGGTTAATGGGAAGGAGGGTGGAAGGAAAATTCTCATCCAGCATCCGATGGATGGATTTGAGCCGGTTGGGGTGTTCGGGATGGGTGTGTCCCGGCATGTGTTCCAGATACCTCTCATCTCTCACAATACCTGTTTTAAGCGCCGTCATCGGAACCACACGGATATTCATCATACGTTCGGAAGGGGATTCATAGGCCTCACAGAATGAAAAACCGAATTTTCTGTACAACCTGATGGCCCTGAAGTTATAGGCATCGACGGTCAACCAGACCGTTTTGAGGCCGAGTTTTCCGGCCAACTTCAAGGCCGCCCGCGTGAGTTCAGACCCAACACCCTGTCCCCGATCGAGCTGGTTGACGAAGATCAGATACTCGGCATCCCCTTTTTCAAAATCGGGCAGCAAGACCCCATGGCCGATGACCCTTTCCTGCCTCCATGCCAGGACGTTTTTTCCGTTCCTGACGAGCATCCCAAGCCATTTTTCAAGGGTATCCAATTCCTTCGGAGGCATGCCCTGAAACCTGCCCTTGGGCGAAAATTGGTCATACATTTCAAGCAGGTATTGAAAATACCCGGACCTGTAAGGTCTGAGGTCGAAGGGATGACCTTTCTTGTCCGCACCGGTCATGGCGTTTTGTCCGGAAGGCTGGGGCTCTCTTCACTGTTTCGTCATCAACCCGGGCTAGGGAGCCTCATGCCCTTTAACCAGGGTCGCAACCACTTCGGGATCGGCTATGGTGGAGATATCGCCCAACTGGTCCGCCTTTCCGGCCGCGATTTTCTGGAGAATGCGTCTCATGATCTTCCCGCTCCGGGTCTTTGGAAGACCATCCGCCCACTGGAGGACATCGATGGTGGCGATAGGTCCGATTTCCGTACGAACCAGTGTGATCAGCTCTTTTTTCAGATCATCGGATTTGGCAACGCCCGTATTGAGCGTCACAAAGGCATAGATCCCCTGGCCCTTGACCGGGTGCGGATACCCGACCACCGCCGCCTCTGCCACGTTCCGGTGAAGAACGAGAGCGGACTCCACCTCGGCCGTGCCCAGGCGGTGGCCTGACACGTTGATCACGTCATCGATCCTGCCGATGATCCAATAATAACCATCCGCATCCTTTTTCGCTCCGTCACCGGAAAAATACATCCCCTGGACCTGGCTGAAATAGGTATCCCTGAAACGCTCGTGGTTTCCATAAATTGTCCGGGCCATGCCCGGCCACGGTTTCCGGATGCA
Source organism: uncultured Desulfobacteraceae bacterium (assembly GCA_964443285.1). GTDB lineage: Bacteria > Desulfobacterota > DSM-4660 > Desulfatiglandales > Desulfatiglandaceae > CAYUCJ01. The sequence continues at coordinate 10,772 of CAYUCJ010000045.1, forward strand.
TAGCACGCCTTCCTGATCCGGGTACTTTGCCTCTTCGCCCGTATCGTCCAGGATCACGGGGTCCACTCCGAAAAAGGGAAAAGAGCAGGAACCCGGTTTGATGGGTGCAACGCCCGGGAGCGGGGTAATCATGTGTCCCCCTGTCTCCGTCTGCCACCACGTGTCCATGATGGGGCACCAATCCCTCCCCACATGGTGGTAATACCATCGCCATGCCTCTGGATTGATGGGTTCCCCTACACTCCCCAGTAGCTTGAGGGACGAAATATCGTGTCTTTTTACATAATTTTCTCCCTCCTTGGCCAGAGAACGCACCACGGTGGGAGCGGTATAGAATTTGTTCACCTTGTAGCGCTCCACGATGGCCCAGTACCGGCCGTAGTCGGGATAGGAAGGAACCCCCTCGAACAAGACGCCGGTCAACCCATTGATGAGGGGGCCATAGACGCCGTAAGTGTGCCCTGTGACCCACCCGATGTCCGCCGTGCACCACATGATCTCATCGTCCTTGAGATCAAAAACAAGACGTGTGGTCATAGATGCGTAGAGGAGATAGCCCCCGTGGGTATGCACGACGCCCTTGGGTTTTCCCGTGCTACCGCTCGTATAAAGAATGAAGAGGGGATCTTCCGCATCCATGGATTCAGGCGCTACATAGGACGGGAGATCCGGGTCGGCCGCAGCCTCGTGCCACCAGATTTCGCGCTCCGTCTCCAGGTCCTGCCTTTCTCCTGTCCGGTCATAGACAATGACCGTGTCCACATGGGGGCAGTTTTCCATGGCCTTGTCCACGGTTTCCTTGAGGGGGATCGTCTTGCCGGCGCGAAATCCGCCGTTCACCGTGATCACCATCCGCGCCTCGCAGTCCTGTATCCTGTTCCCCAGGGCCTCGGCGCTGAACCCTCCGAACACAATACTGTGAATGGCCCCGATCCTTGCGCAGGCCAGCATGGCCACGGGGAGTTCAACAATCATGGGCATGTAGATGACGACCCTGTCCCCCTTCCCCACGCCCCTCGATTTCAGAACGGCCGCCATTTTGTTGACCTGTGCGTAGAGATCACCATAGGTCACTGTCCGTGTCTCTTCCGGTTCGTCGCCCTCCCAGTGGTAGGCCACCCTGTCTTTCAGGGCCTCTTGGTGTCTGTCCAGGCAGTTGTAACATGCGTTCAGGACGCCGCCGCCGAACCACTCAATCTTCGCTTGATCAAAATCGTATCGCAGGACAAAATTCCACTTTCTTTCCCACGACAGGTACTTCTCGGCCTCTTGAGACCAGAAAGTGTCCGGGTCTTCGATGGACTGGCGGTAGAGTTCGTCATATTGCTCCCGGCTGCTGATATAGGCGATCTTCTGGAATTCTTCAAGGTGGGCATCATACCATTTTCGTTCATCCGCCATTTGACTCCTCCTTTGATCTCCGGCAGTAAATCCAGTCCCGGCCCCAGCCGGCCCGCTCTCAAATCTCCCTCATATCTTTAAACAACTGTCTTGTCTGATCAAGAAAAATCCGTATGGTCACCCGAAAGCGTTACGGTGCGCCCGATATACTGCCTCCCGAATCCACCGTCTAACTTACGCACCATGCATTTCATCGGGTGATTTGGCGACATTCCCGATCCACGGCAAGCGGTTCCTCCCTGCCGCTACCCGTTTCTGTTCTCCCTGGCAAAATGGATCAAACCGACGGTCCCCAAGGGGATAAGGGCAATCAGACCCAGGATGGCGGGCAGGGAATACATATCAGCCAGTTTACCTGTCAGGGGCGTCAGCATTCCCCCCGTTCCAAAGGCCAGCCCCATCATGAGACTCGCGACCATGGATTTTCCTTTCGGGGCCAGGCTCTGGGCCATGGTCACTCCCAGCGGCAGTGTGGCCATGATAAAAAAGCCGGCCAGGAAGACACCGATGTACAACCAGGGCCCCGAGAGATAGAGCATCAACATGAGGCTCGGCGTGGCAAGGCCATGGGTAACATAAAAAATGGGCTTGCAGCCGATCACATCCGAAAAGTGTCCGGCCAGGACACCGCTGATTGCCCCGGCCACGACGAGGAGTGAGATGGCTCCGCCGATGGTGACCAGGGAGTAGCCTTGCTTCGAATAGAGGATCGGCAGGAAGGTAAAGAAAGACTGGCCCACAAAAGAACGCAGGGCCATGACCACCCAGATGATCAGGATCGATTTCCAGACCGGTCCGAGCACTTCCCGGATCGATCCCCAAAAACCCCGGTTCTTGAGGTCTTCACTGACGGGTATGGGGACGGTGACAAATAGAAAGACCATCGCTGCGAGGCCTATCACCATGGTGTAGGGCATGGCTCCCAGGCCGAAGGCACGGACGAAAGAGGTAATGAAAAGGGGGCCTACAGCGAAGGAAAGGGTGCCGCCCAGACCGAAAATGGACATGGAGAGTCCGAAGTGACGGCCCGAATGGGAGGAGACCATGCCGGCGCACGTGGGATGGAACATGGATGAACCGATGGAACCCAGCGACGTGAAAAGGATCAAAATAAAGAAAGAGGGTGCCACGCCCACCAGGGGGATGAAGAGAATGGACAGGAGCGGTCCGCCGAGGACAAAAAACCGGGTCTGGTAGTGGTCTGCGATATAGCCCGCCGACGGCTGGACCACGAAGGCCAGGAACCGGCTGATCCCGGTGATAATACCCACCTCGGTGAGAGTGAGGGCAAATTTCTCCACAAAGAGCGGAAGCAGGGGCGTGACAAAGGATTGGTAAAGATCCCCTGTGAAATGGACCAACGCCAGGGAGATGATGATCCGGGTGTCTGTTTTCCTTTCCGTAGCCATCAATGGTTCCATGCCCTGAATATCTGCTCCGCCCCTTTTCACTCCGCTCCCTCGTTTGGACGGGGCTTCTCAGCAAGGCCTGAAACCCCTCTTGTGGCGATTTTTCCGGTGGATCATATCAGCTTCAACCTATGCTTGCAACGATAGAAAAAAAGGATTTTCCTTGAGGCATTTCTTTTCGAGGAAACAATTACCCTAAGTGGTAAGTTTTCTATAGATTTCTGGGGTTCTCAGCGGAAGTTTCGAGAGGTCATTAATGAAGATGTACTGGCCGGGACCGTACATGTGCCTGATATAGCTGTGTTCCGCCTTGTCGATGGTGATGC
>CAYUCJ010000046.1:0-3408 GCA_964443285.1 uncultured Desulfobacteraceae bacterium
ACCTGTCCAACGGATTTTCCACAGTGTGTATGCGGAAAGAAGCCCCTTTTCAGGCGGATAGGTCTTAGACCGATCAGACCGGGGGGGATGGAGATCGATCAAAATCCAAAGGCCAGAAGCGCTCTACTCAGGGCGGCAGAAAGGGTCATCCAATGACAAGACCGGAGCGGGTTTCAAGAATGTTGGGGTCACGGAACAATCGAACAGGTGTTCGGGTCAGGAATTCCAGATCCAGGAAACATCATTTTTTCTTGTCTGCCAGGCAGGTCTTCCTTGTCATAGGTCTGCTGCTGGTCTTTATGGGCAGTGGTATCACTTATGTGTGGTCGACATTTGAAAAGACGCAAATCGGGTATGACCTGAGCAGGCTCAAAAAGGAGGAGATGAGACTTAAGGAAACGAATCGCAGGCTTCGATTGGAGTTTGCCTATCTGATGTCACCAGAGAACCTCGAAAGACAGGCCGTGGACAAACTCGGTCTGAATCCACCGGGCCCCGAGCAGATTGTTGTGCTTCCATGAAGGTCAAACAGAAAAACTGGATACGTATTCGAATTTACATCGTAGCCGTGTTTTTCGTTCTCGGTTTGGGAGTTATGCTTGCAAGGGCCTATCAACTCCAAGTCCTGGACAGAGATCGCCTTGAAGCGATAGCCCTGGCCAACTATCAGAACAAGATTACCATTCCGCCTAAAAGGGGCGTCATTTACGACAGGGAAGGGCATGAGCTGGCCCTGAGTGTTGAAGTGGGCTCTGTTTTTGCGCACCCGAAGCAGATAAAGAACAAGGCCGTGACCGCGCGAGCTCTTTCAAAGGTGCTTGGAGAAGACCGCCGCAAAATTCTTTCGTCACTCAGAGAGAGTAACCCATTTGTTTGGATCAAGCGACAGGTCTCTCCGCCTGTCATGGAAAAGGTCAAATCTCTTGAAATGGAAGGAGTTGGCGTTGTTAAGGGGAGCCGGAGGTATTACCCGGGTCGCGAGGTAGCGGGGCACCTCCTAGGATTCGCAGGGGCGGACAATCAGGGGCTGGAAGGGCTCGAGAAAAAATATGATGCATTTTTAAAAGGTCCTGCCACACAATTGGTGCAGCTCAGGGACGCCCTTGGACGGCCCTTCACCCTACGCGAGACCGTGTCTGCGGATTCCGGAATCCATGACCTCATACTCACCATCGACAAGGATATTCAGTACAAGGCACAGGAGGCCCTTGAAGCAGCAGTCCGCAAGACCCAAGCGAAGAGTGGTCAATGCGTGGTGGTGGAAGTGTCCACCGGAGAAATCCTGGCCATGGCCGTTGTTCCAAAGTTCAATCCCAACATATTTTCAAGATACCGACCGGAGCAATGGCGAAACCGGGTGGTTACCGACATCTTTGAACCGGGCTCCATTATGAAGGCCTTCCTGTTGGCCGCGGCTCTGGAGGAGCACGTTGTTTCCCCCGGGACAAGACTCAATTGTGAAGAGGGAAGCTTTGAGGTTGCCGGTCACAAGATCCACGACACACATCCTCACGGGATCCTGACGGTCCGGGAAATCATCCAGTATTCGAGCAATATTGGGGCCGCGAAAATCGGGCAGAAGCTGGGATATAAGAAATTCAGCCGCTACCTGACGCTCTTTGGTTTTGGGAATAAAACAGGTGTCGACATTCTGGGTGAGCAGAAGGGGTTCGTCCGCAGCGAAAAGAGTGCCAAGGAGATTGAGGAGATCACCTCTTTTTTTGGGCAGGGTCTGAGTGTCACAACCCTCCAGATTGCCATGGCCATGGGATCCATCGCCAACGGAGGCAAGCTGATGCGGCCCTACGTGGTCAGCCGGGTGGTGGATCATTCCGGCAAGATCGTTCAGAGTACGGGACCGGAAGTGGTCAGAAGGGTCATATCGGAAAAGACCAGCAGCATGGTGACACACATTCTGGAAGGGGTGGTCAGTGAAAAGGGAACCGGATCGGAGGCTGCCATCAGGGGGTTCCGTGTCGCCGGAAAGACCGGTACGGCGCAGAAGGCAAACCCCAGGACCGGCAAGTATTTCGCCCACAAATATGAAGCCCTTTTTGCAGGCTTCGTTCCAGTGGGGAATCCGCGGTTGGTAATCGTGGCCATGGTGGACGAACCTCATGGAATCCCTTACGGAGGATTGGTGGCCGGGCCGGTTTTCAGCAACGTGGGCTTATGGTCATTGACCTATCTGCGAGTCACACCGCAGGCAAAATGGGCTTCAATTCAGCAGAAATCCGAAAAAATAGAGACCTCAGATAGTGAAGCGGGATCGACGGCCCCTGACATCCGGATACATGTCCGCATGCCGGTGGCCGTCACTGATGGACGCCTCCCTGATTTCAAGGGCCAGACCATGAGAGAAGTGCTGAGAAACGTTCGCTCCCTGGGGCTGAAAGTGGAGGTGAACGGATCGGGTCTTGTCTGCAAGCAATATCCTCGACCCGGGGTTTCTCTGGATAAAGTCAATCTGTTGAAGGTCGAATTCAGTCCTCCAGCGTGATTGAGGTTAACCCGTTGCCCCGTTAACCCGTTGAGCCGGTTAAGATGACTACATGGGGAACTGGAAAAACTGGAGACGGGCTCAACCGACAAAGGGGCAAACGGACAAACAAATGACCGGAAGACCATGAAACTACAAAGCATACTCGATAATCTGAATTATGAGCATTTCACGGGAGATCCCGGACAGGAGATCGGGGCCATCACCTATGATTCTCGCTCTGTAAATCCCGGCGATCTTTTTGTGGCCCTCAGGGGAGTGACTCTGGACGGTCACAAGTTCGTGAGCGAGGCCATCGCAAAGGGGGCATCGGTTGTATTGGCGGAGGAATTCGAGGGTGATCCCGGGAGTACCTCCGTCATCGTGTCCCGAAATACTCGTGAGGCCCTGGCGCAGGTGGCCACGCAATTCTACGGCCGCCCTTTTGAACAGATGAATCTCATCGGGATCACGGGAACCAACGGCAAAACCACCACCAGTTATCTCCTGGAGTCAATCCTGAAGGCTGCAGGGAAGAAACCGGGGGTCATCGGAACCATCAACTATCGGTTGCCGGGACACGTGTACAGAGCGCCGGTGACCACCCCTGAATCTCTGGACCTCATGCGGATCCTGAGAGGAATGGCGGACAGGGGCGTAACGGATGTCCTCATGGAGGTCTCTTCCCATGCCCTGGACCAGGGGAGAACAATCACCTGCCCGTTCCGGATGGCTGTTTTCACGAACCTGTCGAGAGACCACCTGGACTATCACCACTCCATGAAGGCCTATTTTGAAACCAAGGGCAGGCTTTTCTGGGAGTTGAAAAAGAAGGATACCGGGGAAGGACCAACGGCCGTCATTAACCTGGATGACCCGAGAGGGGAGGCTCTGAGGGAAAAGACGAAGGTGGATGTGGCGACTTACGG
>CAYUCJ010000046.1:3508-13836 GCA_964443285.1 uncultured Desulfobacteraceae bacterium
AACAGGCAGCACAAGAGGATCATCGTGGATTACGCCCATACACCGGATGCCCTGGCAAAGGCCCTTTCTGCCGTGAGACCTCTTGTAAAGGGCAGGCTCATTTGTGTTTTCGGGTGCGGGGGTGACCGAGACAAGGGGAAGAGAAGAGAGATGGGTCTTGCGGCTGCGGAGTTGAGTGATTTGGTCCTGCTGACGTCCGACAACCCGCGCGGGGAGGATCCCGTTGCCATCATTTCCCAGATCGAGGAGGGTGTGCGCGAGACCGGGATGGAAAGGGTTGAGCGGTCTTCCGCTCTGAACGGGCGAATGAAAGCGTACCAGGTCCTTCCTGAACGGAGAGAGGCCATTCAAAGGGCCGTCGCACTCAGCAAAAAGGAAGATCTGATCCTTATCGCGGGCAAGGGGCATGAAACCTACCAGATTGTCGGGAATGAAATAAAGGACTTTGATGATCGGGAGATCGCTGCTGAAGCGGCTTCCTGAGGAGACGTAATGATGCCCGAGTGGGGAAAAATAACCGCTTCAGAGATCCTGACCGCCATCGGGGGGGAACTGGTCTCGGGAAAGGGCGCTCTCCCCTTTTCAGGTATCTGCACGGATTCCAGAAGGGTCGAAAAGGGACAGATTTTCTGGGCCCTCAAAGGAGATCATTACGATGGACACGATTTCCTGAGAGATGCTTTGAAAGCAGGTGCTTCAGGAGTCGTTGCGTCCCGAACCGGCCTTCAGCACGCTGAAGCACTCTCCGGATCGGAGGCAGAAAAGGACCGTGTTGCAATCATCCAGGTCGATGACACCCTCCAGTCTCTGGGAGAGCTGGCTCGGTGGTGGAGGCGGCAATTCGATTCCAAGGTCGTCGGCATCACGGGAAGTGTCGGCAAAACCACCACGAAGGAAATGACGGCACGTATCCTGGAACAGGGAGGGGCGGTTCTCAAGAGCAAAGGGAACTTCAACAATCTCATAGGACTGCCCTTGACGCTCCTTCAGTTGAAGTCGGGGATGACAAAGACGATCGTGGAATTGGGTATGAACGTCCCAGGCGAGATCGCCCGTCTGACCGAGATTTCCGATCCGGATATCGGCATGATTACCAATGTGGCAAAGGTACATCTGGAAGGCCTCGGAACCATGGAAAACGTGTTAAGGGCAAAATGGGAACTCGTAGAGCACATGTCACCAGGTGGACAGGTCATCATCAACGGCGATGACAGGTTGTTGAAAAATGCGGCCGGCACCCTTGGTGTGAACGTGATGACCTTCGGCATGGGATCGGACAATGACGTGCGTGGTGGCAAAGTTCGACACCTAACGTCAGGGGGGATTGCTTTCACGTTGCTGTACCGTGGAAAGGCGTGGCCGATTCGGCTCACCGTTCCAGGGCTTCACAATGTCCTGAATGGACTGGCGGCGGCTTCGGCAGGCTTTGCATCCGGTTCAAGGCCGGATCATGTTGTAAAAGGACTCGAAAGGTTCGAGGGCATGAAGGGCAGGTTTGACACCACTTCATTCCCAAATGGCATTACCCTGGTGGATGATACCTACAACGCCAACCCGGCCTCTTTGAAGGCAGTACTGGACGTCTTGGAGCGCATGGTTCAAGGGAGGCGCAGGTTCATCGTGGCTCTGGGGGATATGAAGGAATTGGGCTCGGAAAGTGTCCCCGAGCACAGAACTGCCGGAAGGCGGGTGGCCCGGGCCGGAGCGGACTATTTTGTCGCGCTGGGTGATTACGCGTCTGAAATGATCAAGGGGGCCGTGGAGGCGGGTCTTCCCCGGAAGAGGGCGTCCAGAGTTGACAGCCGGGCCGAGATGGTTCAGAAACTGACCCACATCGCAGAGGAAGGTGACCTGGTTTTCATCAAAGGATCGCGAATGATGGCATTGGAAGAAGTGGTGCAAAGGCTGAAACAGGATGTCTGGGCTGCGTGACCAGCATGACGCAAGGAAAAGCTCATTGTCATGACGGGAAATCCCACAAAGGGGGACCGGTTGGGTGGAATATGTACCTCCCCTTGTGAGACAAATCGCCAAGCCGTTCAGCCTGGGTGGTTTTCTTGACCTGGTGAACATGGCGGTATCGGCGTAGGCAAGGTTCCAAGGGTGAGAAAAGGGAGCTTTAGAGGGTAGGGGAAATCCATGCTTTACAGGCTTATCTATCTCTTACATACAGACATCTCATGGCTGAATGTCTTCCGCTACATCACCTTCAGGACCATCCTGGCCAGCCTGACCGGCCTTTTGATCTGTTTTGTGTTTGGTGGCTGGACGATCAAACGCTTGCGCCGGCTGCAGGTGGGGCAGTATGTCAGGAATGACGGCCCTCCCGATCACAAGAAAAAGGAGGGGACACCCACCATGGGCGGGTGTCTGATTATTCCCTCCGTGGCATTGAGCACCCTTCTCTGGGCTGAGCCGGAAAACAGGTATGTGTGGATGGTCCTCTTTGTGGCAGTCTTTTTTGCCCTCATTGGATTCGCGGATGATTATCTGAAAGTCTCGCGCAGGAACAGCCGAGGTCTCCGGGCGGCCACCAAGTTTTCTTTCCAATTGATAACGGCGCTGGTGGTGGCACTTATTCTCTATCTGGAGCCGGGGTTCAATACCCGGTTGAATCTGCCTTTTCTCAAGACCGTCAATCCCGAACTTGGGCTGTGGTTCATTCCGTTTGTTATGTTCGTGATCGTGGGGGCCTCCAACGCAGTCAATCTGACCGACGGGCTGGATGGTCTGGCCATTGGACCACTGACCATAGCCTTTGGTAGTTATCTGGCTTTTTCCTACCTTGCCGGACACGCAAAGATCTCAAGCTATCTCCAGATTCCCTATATGCCGGGCGCCGGAGAAATATCTGTGATCTGTGGCGCCGTGGTCGGAACCGGACTGGGTTTCCTTTGGTACAACGCCTATCCCGCAGATATCTTCATGGGAGACGTGGGGTCGTTGTCACTGGGAGCGGTTCTGGGCACGGTCGCCGTGATCACCAAACAGGAAGTCGCCCTGGTTCTGGTAGGGGGGCTGTTCGTATTTGAGGCCTTGTCGGTGATTTTCCAGGTCGCTTACTTCAAATTGACGGGTGGGCACCGGATATTCCGTATGGCACCCATTCACCACCACTTTGAGCTGAAGGGTTGGGCGGAGCCCAAGGTCATTGTCAGGTTCTGGATCATAAGTATTATCCTGGCACTCCTTTCTTTCAGTACATTGAAGTTGAGGTAAAAAGGGTTTGAAGGACCTGAGGCTTGAGGAAATACCCGGAAAAAGGGCCCTTGTCGTAGGCCTGGGGGTTTCCGGATTCTGGGCAGCCAAATGGCTGAGGAGTCAAGACGCCTTGGTCACGGTGACGGATAAGCGTGAGGAAAAAGAGCTGGATTCCGGGCTATTGAGAGAGCTTATGGGTCTCGGAGCGGTTCTTGAACTTGGTGGGCACAGGGAAGAGACCTTCATGTCTTCGGACCTGATCATCTTAAGCCCGGGCGTTTCCCATTCAATGGCGTTGCTGAATGGGGCTCGCAGGAAAAACATCCCGGTCATAGGCGAGCTGGAACTGGCGAGCAGGGCCGTCAGAACACCGGTGATAGCCATCACGGGGACCAACGGGAAATCCACCGTCACGAAGTGTGTGGGAGAACTCCTCAAAAATGCCGGCTTGGAAGGATATGTCTGCGGGAACATCGGCGTCCCCCTCACAACCTATGTGTGCGGAGAAATGAAGGCAGATTATGTGGTGGTCGAGGTGAGCAGTTTCCAGCTGGATACCAGCCGGACCTTTTCCCCTTATATCTCGGTGATCCTCAATGTTTCACCAGATCACCTCGACCGCTATCAGGATTTCGGAGACTATGTGGATTCAAAGAAAAGAATATTTGCCCGACAGGGTCCCGGACAATACCTGATCGTCAACAATGACGATGAAAGACTCGCTTTCATATCTCCTGAAACGGGCGTTTCAGTCTTGCGTTATGGATTGGAAGAAAGGGACGGTCAGCTTTCGTTCCTGGAGAAAGGGCGTATCCGTGTGAAACAAATGTCCGGCGGAATAGAGGACTACTCCACGGCCGGGCTCCAGATCCCCGGTGTACATAATATTTTGAATTTTCAGGCGGTCATCCTTGTCGGGCATTTGCTCGGTATTGCTCCTGCCATGATTCAGAAGACCCTGGACCGGTTCAGGGGGCTTCCGCACCGGATGGAGCGGGTTGGCGAAAGAGACGGCGTCCTTTTCTATGATGACTCAAAGGCCACCAATGTCGAAGCTGCTGTCGGAGCCATTCAATCTCTTGAGGGGCCGGTCATCCTCGTTGCCGGGGGCCGACACAAAGGGCTGGATTATGGGAGGTTGGCCGCCGCTTCAGTGGGAAAGGTCAAGAAAGCCGTTTTTCTGGGGGAGGCCAGGCAGCATTTGGGTGCCGCCTTTCACGGTGTGGTGCCCTATGCGATGGCGGAAGATCTGGACGATGCCGTGGGGCAGGCCTTTTCCTGGGCCGAGGCCGGAGATGTGTTACTCCTGGCACCGGCCTGTTCCAGTTTTGACATGTTTTCCGATTACAAACAGAGGGGCAAGGCCTTCCGGCGGGCCGTGGAGAGGCTGACACATGGCTAGCGAATCGTCCGGCCGAAAATACTACGACCTTTGGATCCTTATCCCCGTGCTCTCCCTCACGGTCCTCGGTCTCGTTGCGGTCTACAGCGCCAGTTCCAATCTGGCTGTGCACCGGTTGGGGGACAGTTACTTCTACCTTAAACGCCAGGCCCTCTTTTCACTCCTGGGAATTGGGTTGATGGTGATCGTAAAGAACATACCCCGTACTCTTTTTTCAAGATTGTCATACCCCTTGCTTCTCATGAGTGCGAGTCTCATGATCCTCGTGTTGATTCCCGGGATGGGCACCCGGGTGGGTGGGGCAATGCGGTGGTTCAGGTTGGGATATGTTTCAATACAACCTTCTGAATTTGCCAAGTTTTCTCTGGCGGTCTACATGGCCTATTCCATGTCCAAGAAAGGGGCGGACATGAAGAGCTTTTCGAGGGGACTCGTGCCACATCTCCTTGTAGCAGGGGTCTTTATGATCCTGATCGTCCTGCAGCCCGACCTGGGTACGGCCGTCATTATAGGCTGCTGGCTGATCATGCTCCTGTTCGTCGGGGGAGTGAATCCCCTCCAACTTGCCGGGTTACTGTCTCTTTTTGCGCCCGCGGTCCTCTGGCTCGTATTCCACTCAGACTACAGACTGAAAAGATGGTGGGCGTTTCTTCACCCCTGGAAAGACCCCAGGGGAATCGGATTTCAGATCGTTCACTCATTTCTGGCCTTTGGGTCCGGCGGCCTTTTCGGGGTGGGCTTGGGAAACGGCAAACAAAAGCTCTTTTATCTGCCGGAACCGCACACGGATTTTATTTTTTCCATTGTGGCTGAGGAAATGGGCCTTTTGGGAGTGGCGGTGATCATCACCCTTTTCGGTGTTTTGGTCATACGCGGGATAACAGTGGCCGTGAATGCCAGAGATCTTTACAGCAGTTATCTTGCCCTGGGATTGACAACTTTGATCGGACTGCAGGTGCTCGTGAATATGGGAGTGGTGATGGGGCTGTTGCCCACCAAGGGACTGACACTGCCGTTGATCAGTTACGGGGGGTCATCCCTTGTCATGACCTTTCTCAGTGTAGGGGTGCTCCTGAATATCTCGTCAGAAAGCTGATTTTTAAAGAAAAGGAACATCGAACATCGAACGTTGAATGAAAAAAGAAAGAATAAATGGATGAGCGCTTTCCGATTCATCATAGCGGGTGGAGGGACGGGAGGGCATCTCTTTCCGGGTATTGCGGTCGCCGGGGAACTTCAAAACCGCTTTGAGGACACTCGGATCCTTTTTATCACGGGTCATCGGAGGATGGAAACGGACATATTGGGTAGATACGGATACGAATCCAGGTCTGTGGAGGTGGAAGGCCTCAAGGGCCGCGGGTTGAAAAAAGGACTCAGCGTCCTGATCAGACTGCCGAAGGGACTCTTTCAGTCGCTCTCCATCATCAGGGACGTTTCTCCTTGTGCAGCCCTGGGTGTCGGCGGATATGCGGCGGGCCCCGTGTGCCTGGCGTCGCGCCTGCTCGGTATCCCCACGGCTATTCATGAGCAGAATTCTTATCCCGGACTGACCAACCGTCTTCTTGCACGCGTGGTGGACAGGGTGCTGATTTCCTACGAAGAAAGCAGGGCCCATTTCGGATCGGTCAGGGCGGTATTGACGGGCAATCCGGTTCGGGAGGACCTCTTGCTGGGGCAGAAAACCCACAGCAACACATTCGGGGCCTTTACGGTCCTTGTGCTGGGGGGAAGCCAGGGTGCGAAAGCGGTGAACCGGGCGTTTGTGGATGCCTTGATCCAATTGCGCCATTGGGATCTGAGGCCGTCCGTTATCCACCAGACGGGACAGGCAGACTTCGGGGATATGGAGGAGCAGTATCGGAGCAACGGGTTTGAAGGTGAGATCGTCCCTTTTATAGAAGATATGGCCGGGGCCTACGGACGGGCCCAACTGGTCGTCAGCAGGGCCGGGGCGACAACGCTTTCCGAGTTGGCCGCCCTTGGGAAGCCTTCTATCCTGATCCCTTACCCTTACGCAGCCAATCAGCACCAGGATACAAATGCCCGCGTGCTGGAAAGGGCCGGTGGCGCAATCGTGAAGTCTCAGGAGGGACTCACGGGAGAGGGGCTTGCGGAAGAACTTGCCCGATTGATGAAACATCCCGAGAGGCTTTTGGCGATGGGGGGGGCAGCAAGATCCATGGGGCGCCCGGATGCGGCACGCCGAATTGCCGATCAGCTACAGGAAATGATGCGATGACGGTCAGATTTGGAAAAACCAAGCATATCCACTTTGTCGGTATCGGTGGAATCGGCATGAGCGGGATTGCAGAGCTGCTCATGAACCTGGGGTACCGGGTCAGCGGGTCAGACCTCAAATCCACCGCCGTTACGGCCAACTTAAGAAAACTGGGGGGGGAAATATTTCAGGGTCACAGTGAAGAGCATGTGACGGGGGCGGATGTGGTGGTCTACTCTTCGGCCGTGGACCAGGACAATCCGGAAATCCGTGCCGCAAGAGATCGTTTCATAACGGTGATTCCCAGGGCCGAGATGCTGGCGGAGCTGATGCGGCTCAAGTATGGCATAGCCATAGCGGGCGCCCATGGAAAGACAACGACGACCTCCATGGTGGCCTCCATCCTGACACGCGGGGAATTGGATCCAACAGCTGTCATAGGTGGAAGGCTGGACACATGGGGCGGCTCCAATGCGAGGCTGGGAGAGGGGGACATCCTGGTGGCTGAGGCCGATGAAAGTGACGGTTCATTTCTGGCCCTTTCCCCTATCATAGCGGTGGTTACAAACATTGATAGGGAACATCTGGATCATTATGGGGATATGGAGGCGATCCGTCACACGTTTATTGATTTTATCAACAAAGTCCCTTTCTACGGCACCTCGATTCTCTGCCTTGACAATGAGGAGATTCAACGGATCATCCCGCAGTTGAAGAAAAGGCATGTGACCTACGGCCTGACATCCCAGGCAGACCTCAGAGGCAAAGATCTGGTGCGCGAACGCGAAGGCATGGCCTTTGAGATCGTCTACCAGAACCGCTCCATGGGCAGGGTCCTGGTGGGAATTCCCGGTGAACACAACGTCTTGAACGGGCTAGCTGCGGTGGGAGTGGCTCTTGAATTGGGACTTTCCATAGAGGTCATCAGGGAGGGTCTCAAGGACCTCGGGGGGTTGGCAAGGCGGTTCCAGGTAAAAGGTGAAAGAAAAGGAATATGTGTTTTGGATGATTACGGGCATCATCCAAGCGAGATCGTTGCGACACTGGGCACGGCAAGGGCCTGGTGGCCGGAAAGACGACTGGTGGTCGTGTTCCAGCCGCACAGGTACAGCAGAACACAGGCGCTCTTTGATCGTTTTGTCACCGGTTTCAACGATGCGGAGGTGCTCCTCGTCGCGCCTATCTATTCAGCTGGTGAAAAGAATATCAGCGGTGTCACGGCTGAGCGTCTGGCTCAGGGAATCAGGGAGCACGGCCACAAAGAGGTCAAGTTCTGCGGTTCGAACAAGGAAATACTCCTTACCCTGCTGTCCATTGTGAGGCGTGGCGATCTGGTGATCACCATGGGCGCCGGTAATATCTATGAAGTGGGTGATGCGCTGCTGGAGAAACTGGGTTAGCGTCTCAATGAAGTGATCTGGGCTCAAATGGGGCCTTGGATTTCATCTCACATTTGAACTATACCATTTGGTCAATTGCGGTCGGTTGGATTAGGAACATTCACCCGGTGGATTATGGACGAGAAACAGAAAAAGGCATTAAGCGGGATCGCCGGGGATCATGTTCGGTTTCATTGTTCAATGGCTCCATTTACGACCCTAAAGGTGGGCGGTGAGGTGGGGGCCCTCTGGGAAGTCCTTGGGCTTGAGGAACTCCTGACCGGAGTCCCGTTGCTGCGGCGTGCGAAAATTCCCTACTTTGTACTGGGCGGCGGCAGTAACCTGTTGGTCCGAGATGGGGGGGTGGAAGGGGTCGCCATCAGACTCGGGGGATCATTGGCTCACATCGAGGAAGATTCGAGGGACGGATTGAAACTCAAGGCAGGCGCCGGGCTGTCCATTTCAGACCTTCTGGCCGTGTGTCGGCAGAAAGGATACGGGGGGCTTGAATTCCTGGCAGGGATCCCCGGTTCGGTTGGAGGGGTAGTAGCCATGAACGCCGGGGCTTTTGGGATGGATATGGCCTCAGTGATTCATTGCCTGGAGATGGTTTCTCCAAACGGAGAACTGGTTGAAAAAGAAATTCAGGAGCTTTCCTTTGACTACAGAAAACTCCATCTGGAAAAAGGTGCCATCGTGTCCCGTGTACTCCTGGGTCTTAAAAAAGGAGCAGCACAAGACGTGGCGGAACGAATGGCCGGGTATTTGAAAAAACGGAAAAAGACGCAACCCCTGGAATACCCCAGCGCCGGATCGATTTTCAAGAACCCTCCCGGAGATCATGCCGGCCGCCTGATTGAGTTTACAGGGCTGAAAGGTGCGAAAAAAGGGGGTGCCATGATATCAACCAAACACGCCAATTGGATTGTCAATACCGGCAATGCCAGAGCCGAGGACATCCTGGCGCTGATAGAGCTGGCAAGAACAGAGGTGCGGGTCAGGACGGGGGTGGAATTGGAATTGGAACTCAAGGTTCTCTGACAATGAAAAAGACTTCGAGGAAGAGAAAAAGGGTGCTGGAGCGTCAGGCTGTCACACGGAAAGGAAAAAGCGGCCTGATTTCCATGCCTCTTCGGGCCGTCTGGCCTCTGTGCAAGGGACTTTCGAAGCTCTTCTTGGCGTTCTCTGTGGTGATCCTCGTGAGTTTTTCCTTTCTCTATGTGTACCATTATCTCCTCACTTCTCCCTACCTGAAACTGGAAGACGTGGAGATAAGTGGTGTTGATCATTCGTTGAAAGCCGAGCTGTTGGAGCTGGGTAATCTCAGACTGGGGAAAAGCCTATTGGCTCTGAATCTTCATGTGCTCAAACGAAAGCTGGAAAAGCACCCCTGGATTCGCTCGGTTCAGCTCGAAAGGAAGTTTCCGAACACCCTGGTTATCCGTGCTGAAAAACAGGAGCCATGGGCCATCCTTCCGATCAATGGGATGCAATACGTCAACCGGTTCGGAGAGGTTTTCAAAAAAATCGGAGCAGCCGAAAATCTGGACCTTCCCGTTGTTACGGGCATAGGCGGGAACGGAAAAGTTTCGAAGGAATCACTGAGGCCGGTGATGAAGGCAATGGAGGTCCTGCACAAAGAAAAGAGGCCCTGGTCCCTGGGCGACCTGGCCGAAATACACGTGGAGGGAAAAAATGAATTGATACTCTATTTTGAGGGTCTTTCGGCACAAATAAGGCTGACTTCCGCTGACCTGAAAAGGAAAATGACGGAACTGAAACGTGTGGTGGAGCATCTAAAGCGCACCGGCAACATGGCAAAAGTCAGAACCATAGATTTCAATTATGCGGATGGCGCTGTGGTTTCGTTCAGGAAGGGGTAAAGGGCAATGGGAAACGAAATCGTTGTGGGATTGGACATCGGGACAACCAAGATCTGTGCAGTCGTGGGTGAAATATCAGGTGACAATGTCGAGATCATCGGCATGGGGAGTCACCCTTCCGAGGGATTGCGGAAAGGCGTGGTCATCAACATTGAAAACACGGTGAATTCCATCAAGGAGGCCGTGGAGGAAGCTGAGACCATGGCAGGCTGCGAAATAAGCTCCGTATATGCGGGCATAGC
>CAYUCJ010000047.1:0-13595 GCA_964443285.1 uncultured Desulfobacteraceae bacterium
TTAGCACAATGCTACGTATAAGTAAACTCTCTCATTCTCACACCTCACCCCTCACTCTTCACGCCTTCCCCCTTCTCCGACCTCCGACCTCTATCTTTTCCCCCTTTAGCAAAGTTATTTATTTACTTCTGGATATCCCCTCTCCGTAGCGGATTCAAGATACTCAAGAAATCTTTCGCGGTCCCGCTTGCTCTTAAAAACGGCCTTCCGCTCATTGCCTCAGCATGTGACGTGGTAAAAGGCTCCCGGGAACGTGATCCTTAAAGGTCGTGCCATATCAGACTCCGTTTACGAATAGGTTGAACTCCACGACAGAGTCTTTATAACGCGAAACGGTTCAATATGCAAGTTTCAAGACCTGACCCCTTTCTCCCACTTTTCTATCTCTTTCCTGATCTCCCCTACCGATTTCCCGCCGGCAATGATTTCTCCTATGAGAGGGAAAGAGATCTTTCCGTCCGGGCGCACGGGGACGTTCCGGGTGAGGGATTCGTCTTTCCAGACCGAGATGTAGAGAACATCCCCGGGGCCTATGAGATAATCGGCCATTACAGGGGGAGCGGCCGCGGCTTTCTTTTCACCGGCGGAGACGGAGAAGGGGATCAGCGCAAAAAGTAAAATGATCAGGGTAATGAGTCTCTTTTTCATCTTTTCCTCGAATGAAAATGCGGGTTCACGATTGCCGGGCGTCCACCGTCCCGACCCAACCCCGGAACGGGACACACGGACGGTGAAACCCTCCTTTTGGGGTCTTGCGCCTTAAGCCTCCTGCCCACTTATCCTTCTGTTGACTCTACAACCGCATTGCTTTATAAGTGAGACAGCCAACTTCGGAGGACGAGATGTACGAGGAATTCTACGGGTTCAAACACAAACCGTTTCGCATCGTTCCCGATCCCGGGTGCCTCTACCTGAGCTCCAAACACGAGCGGGCGCTCACCTACCTGGAATACGGGCTCATGGAGGACGTGGGCTTTATCCTCCTGACCGGAGAGGTCGGGATGGGCAAGACGACCCTGATTCGCCACATCCTCGACAGGCTTGCCAGTGGCATCCTGACGGCGGTGATCTTCAACACCAAGCTGTCCGGAGAGGAACTGCTCGGCCTGATGCTCCGGTCCTTCGACCTCACCCCCGAAAAAGACGGCAAGACCGCTGTGCTCGACACCCTCTACCACTTCCTGATCGACCGATACGCCGAAGGCAAACGCGTCCTCCTGGTGATCGACGAGGCCCAGAATCTCCCCCGGGAGACCCTCGAAGAGGTCCGGATGCTCTCGAACCTCCAGAGCGACGAGCACATGCTGCTGCAGATCATGCTCGCGGGCCAGCCCGAACTGAGGGCCAGACTTCGCCGGCCCGAACTCTCTTCCTTTGCACAGCGCATAGCGGTTCAATACCACCTCTCACCCCTGACCAGCGACGAGCTCAAGGCCTACATCGGGTACCGGCTGGAGCAGGCAGGGGGAAAGCCGGACCTCTTTGAACCCGGGGCAATGGACCTCATCTGCCGGATCTCCCGGGGCGTACCCCGGACGGTGAACCTCCTTTGCGACGCGGCCCTCGTTTACGGCTTCGGTTACGAGCTCAAAACCATCGACATCTCCGTGATGGACCAGGTCATCAAGGACAAGGGGGGCATCGGGCTCGAAGAAGACAGGCCTGATCCCGCTTCCGCCGCCACAACGGTCGGCCCGGGGGCCCTTGCGCTCACCGACCGCTTGGAGACCCTGGAGAATGCCGTGGACAGGCTCCGGATGGAGCTGGACCTGCGGGTGGAGGAGCTGGACAGAAGGGGTGAAACCTTCAAGGACGACCTGGTGGAAAAGCTCCAGGCCCAGCTGAAATGGGAGCGCAGACGGAGCGACAGGCTCCTCGTCAGGCACACGCACCTCTTCACCAAACACAAAGAACTGGAAAAGAGGCTGGACCGGATGATGCGGAAAACTAAGAGTCATGAGTTGTAACGCTTAACCGCGCCTAAGGCTTAGAAGCCGGAAACCGGAGGGTATGGTTCAGACGAAAGGCTTAGAACCGGTGATCGGAAAAGGAAGGTTTGACACAGCTCCGCCCCTTCGATTACAGGATTTTTCCTGCAATGAGCGAGAAGAGGAGCGGATTGATTCGACGACATCAAACTTGATGACTTTTTACGATTACATCAAACTTGGGTATGAGAAACCATTTCGTCGGCTCCAACCCGTACGCCAAATTTATTAGTTTCGTTCGATCCAAAAGACAATCGGTCAGGGGTATGAATTAACTTCGTATTTTGCGGAGGTGAAAAAATAGGAAGGAAGTGCTACAAAAAGAGCGGCGGTATTAGAAAAGAACTAATGCCAAAGTGCCAGAAAGCTTTTGGAGAAAGGCCCTCATGCCACGGCAGTAATGCTGTAACCCTCTCTGAAACGGATCGCCATGCCTCCGGGGACGGACCGCAGCACATCCCCTTCCACCCTGACGTGCGCCTTTTTCCCAGACTCCCACCGGCGACCCAGCAGGAGCTCAACAACGACGTGAAGGCCTTCGGAAAAGGGATTCCCGGTGGGAAAGAACACACCGCCGGCCGAGACATTTTTCGTCACCAGTTGAAGGACGTCTGCCCCGGATATTGCCACCTGGACCTGCGCAGGGATCTTGAAATCGAAGCGTTCGAATCTTCCCATGTCTTTTTGCATGCCTGAAATTCTCCCAACAGGGGGCCTGCAAATCAATACTCTGACGCAGTGAGAACCGTTCCAAGCACTATATGGCACATCGAAACAAAAAAAACAATCGGTAAAAAGTATTGTTTTTGAGTTTTTTTTAGTACCACTCTGAATCAGCCTCAAGGGGAAGGCGGAAGGTTCCTGGCGGCCCAAAACGCCGCCTGGAGCCGGCTGCAAACGTCGATTTTCTTGAAGATGTTGTAGAGGTGGGTCTTGACGGTGTGATTGCTGATGCAGAGTTTATCCGCGATTCCGCAATTGGTGGCACCTTCTCTGACCATGGTCAGGATTTCCTTTTCCCTCCGGGTGAGGATTGCGGCCGCATCTTCCTTCCCCGGGGATTCCTGCCTGTGATTTTTCAGGATGAAGTTCGTCATGATTCTTCTCGAGAGCCACAGCTCTCCCCTGAACACGATCTCGATGCCCTTGAGAAGTTGATCAACGGAATCCTCCCGGTAGAAGAAGCCACGTACTTCGGCCGGCAGATTCTTTTCCTCGAAAACCTCGTCCCGAAGAAGATTGATGAGGCACAAGTAATCACAGTCCGAACCTTTCTCGAAGTGTCCTGACAGCTCCGGCATACAGGCCTGGAGGTCTTTGCCCATGCAGTCCCAAAGGATCAACCGTTTACCTGTGCCTGTCTCGTCGCCTGGGCAAGGGATATCGGACACATCTTCAACCGCCTCACACGGAACACCCGTGACTTCCTCAAGGTAGGCAGCCGTAAGGACGTTCTGGAGCTTCATGGGACCTGCGATGTAGATAACTCTTCCCATTTTCCTGCTCCACGACCCGAAAGATCCAGGGTCATGATGAGGCGGGAGCCTTGTCACGCGCTCCCTGCCGTGGTGTACCTTTCCAGGAACACTTCCAGCTGTTCCTTCCGGCTCTCCTGCAGATCTCCGAATTCCACTCCGCACCTCGTAATCTTGATCGGCTCTCCGGCGTTGCGAAACCTCTTGAACTCATGTACCGTGGTCCCGTGGACCACTTTGCAAGGGAGATCACGCAGGTAGAATCCATTCCCTGCCAGATAGATGGCGATGACGGCGTCAGCTGAAGCCGGGTCGGCGCGGCGATTGATCGATGCGAAAGAAAGGCCTCCGAGGCTTACGTCGTTTATCTTTCCGACCCAGGCATATTCGCTGCCGAAAGCGGCATAGGCATCGGTCCTTACTTGGTAGCGTTCGCGTCGTCTCTGTTCGCGAGCCATGGGAACCCCTGTGAGCCGGACAAGCCGCAAATAAACAATTGTCAAAGCTCAAATGCCGAACGAAACCTGAATTCCAAAACATCCTCGTGAAGATGAGAGCTGATAACGAGGTCTGGACAGGATTGACCCTAGTGAAACAGCTTAGAAATTTCACGGGGCTTCGGTAAGCAGGATCAAGCGGATACTTTGTCTGCTCGTAGCACACAAGCACACAAACAGCCATTGCGTGCCCAGAGGGGTTTCTGTCGAATGCACCTTGTCGGCGCTGTATGGCGGACGTCTTGTCGGTCCCTTGGTCCCTGCCTAAGCACTCCATGCAAACTGTGTCGAAGGCAGTAAAGCTTTTGCATATTCGTCCGGACGGCGAGACAGTTGACCGGTCATTGACAAATCCCAGAATGGTGAATCGTGAGGAGTCTATTTCGGAAAGCCTAGAGATGTAAAGGGGGATTTCTGGGGGGTACAAAGTGGGTACAAATGCATACCCACTCTTGCAATGGGGACTGTCATTTCGGGACGTTAGATAAAGCGACCTTCGGTCGTGAGAGGCTTTAGGAGCGCTTCGCTTGAGGCCGACGCCTTCGGTGGCGTTAGGGTTGAGGCTTAAGGCAAAAGGATAAAGGCCCTGGGACTCTGCGACCCTTCGACCCTTCGACCCTATCACCCTATTCCTCTGACGCTTCCGTCTCAAAGAAAGAATTGAGATAGCTGCTCAGGTTGACATCGGCATTCTGTACCTCCAGTTTTTTTCGAATATGCTTTCTGTGGGTCTTGATGGTGTCCAGTGAGACATTCTGTTTATTCGCGATCTGACGGCTCGTAAACCCCTTGCCGATCAAGGAAGCGACCTTCATCTCCGTAACCGTGAGGCGAATCTGCCTGGAGGACTCACGGGCCATGCCGACGCCTATTTCATTCAGGTAGGCATAGATCACATCCAGTTCTGAACGTTTCTCCTCAAGATTTCTGGACTGCCGGAGCTCCTCAATGAGAGGGATGATCCTGGAACTGATGAGGAGGGATGCCTCCCGTTCTGCTGAGATTTTTTCCCGTTTCACATTTCTGGCCAGTACCGTGATGGCCTTGTTCATCTCCAGCAGTTCCTGGCTGAGGTCTTCCAGTTCGGTCTCTCGCAAAAGGGTCTCCCGGTGTTCCCTTTCGAGCTCCTCCACCGCAGATCTCAGCTTTTCGGTGCGCCTTTTGACCTCCTCCTCGAGATCATCTTTCGCTTTCTTGAGTTCCTGATCCGCTAGGTAGCCTTCGATGGACTTTGCCATAATATTGGAGACAGCGGTCAGGACAGAGATATCGTGTGGCCGCCACCTGCGAGGATGGTCATAGGATTCAATACCCAGGGTCCCGTAGAAGGTTTTCTTGTTGAGAAGGGGAAACATGAGCATCGATCTGATTTTCTGACGCTTCATGGCCTCCTTGTCCCGGCCTTCCATCAAGTCGTCAATATCATCATACTGAATGATTTCTTCACGCTTTACCGCCTCCAGGTCCCACGGGAACAGGACGGCGGGGATATCCTGCAAATTATCGCGCGGGAACGCCGACTCGTCGGCAAGCCGCTTGGCGACATTGCTGACCGTATCGCTCTCTGCGTCATATTCCCAGACAAAAATCCCCCCCACATTGAAGGCCTTTCCTACGATTTCCAAACATTCGTCGAGAAAGTCCTTCAAACTTTCCAAAGAAACGGCCCTGGAAGAAATCTCAAAGAGCAACTCCCCATCTCTCAGCCTGTCCTTAAGGTGCTGATAGGACTGTCTTTGCTTTTCTTCGAGGGAAAGCACCCTTGACAGGGTGACAAAACGATCGATGTCAGAAGAAAGGAAGGGCCTTTTCCTGGTATCAAACATACAAAGACACCTGGGAATGCCTCCTTCAATGGGTATGGAAGTGCCTATATAGGACTTGAAGCCGAATTTCCCGATGTTGGGGTCTAGCTCCAGGAACCGCGTTGCTTCCAGATCTTCGAAAACGACAGGTCCGGAGGCCTTCCAGACTTTCTCCTCGAAACAGATATGACCCTCTCCCGGCATTTCCCTATTGAAGTCATCAGGGAGCCTATAGCCCTCGCGGACAAAAAGCCGGCTTTTCTCCTCGTCGATGATGCAGTAAAGGCCGAATGCGCAGTCCAGTACCTTCCCCGCCTGCTCAACGATAAGCTTTATGTTCTCTTCAGGATTGGGTGTAAGGCGCTCAAAAAAAGAGGAAAGGCGTGTTGTCCCGGCAGGCGTATTGCCTGAATTTGCCTGATTCCCTGATTCCGTTTGTCGTTCCATGGGCGAATGGTCCGCGTGAACGGGGATGGGGCAAGCCCCCTCAAACCGGGGCACAAAAAAAACGGTTAACCGCTTAAATCAGGTCAACCGCTTTTTATAAGCCGGCTAATGCAACTATCTCCAATCTGCCACAAATCCAAGCTCCATCTATCGGTGATTGGCAAGAAGAACTGGTCGGGACGCGGGGATTTGAACCCCGGACCCCCTGAACCCCATTCAGGTGCGCTTCCAGGCTGCGCTACGTCCCGAAGAATAAATATTTATATTATATCACCCTACGTCTATGTCAAGATATAAAATCGAGAACGGAAAAGTCCCTTGCCTGTTTCCTCAAATATCGTTATGATTGGCCGTCATTTATGGTGGAAACCACTTGGGAGCTCGGGCCAGGAAGACCCGCGCCGACATCCATCTCCGGCCATTCGCCGTCCGAGTCGCATCATGAGCCGACGTGATTGCATCAGCAACCGCAACATCAAGATTATCGCCGCTTACGTGAGAAGGAAGACCGGGTCACTTGCAAACCTGTTTGAAGAGCTCACCTATCCCTGTGACGCGTTCGAATCGGCGGAGGCCTTTTTTCTCGATGAAGATGAATGGACCACCTATGAGAACTTTGAAAAGATTTTCCGGCGTGCCGGGAAGCGCGTCGACGAGCCTGACTTCTATTTCGCCTGTGGCTTCTCTTCCCCGAGTCTCAGATCGTGGGGCCGTTTTCATGTGTTCGCCAAGCTCTTCATTTCCCCGGGCGACGGTTTCAGGCGCCTCCCTTTTTTCAACAGAAACCTGAACGACACCAAGGAAATCGACATTGTTTTTCCTCCCACCTACGACAGTCGCCTGCGCAAATTTCGAACCCTTCTGAAAGTTGAATTTCACCGGGACGTGGACCCCAATTCCGATTACATTGGAGACCCTTTTCTGCGGGGTATCATTTCTGCTATCCCTACCCTGTGGGGCCTTGAACCGGCCTCGGTGAAGCAACCCCTGAGGCAATACGACCCCGAGACTCTCTTTTCCATGGAGCCCGAATTCCAGGCCTATGGACTCAACCCGAAAAAGGAGGGCGATCTCCTCACCATCCGGCACCCGGGACACGGGGGCAGAAGCATCGTGGGTGAAAAGGTGTTCCTTCTTTCTGATCAGGTTGGCGACCGCAAGCTGTTCCTGGGACGGTTTACGAAAAAGAAAGACAGTGCCCTCGACCCGTCGGAACAAAAAGAGGCCATGCTCATCACGGAGACGGTCAGGACCAACGGGAGGACGCTGTTGCAGGAAGGCGACCTGTTTATGGCCCCTTACTTCATCCTGGACGTAACCTACGGTCGGATCAGCCTGTTTCAACGGCTCGCGAACACCTTTTCAAAGGGAAAAAACCAGGGAGATCCCGAAACGGAACTCATCGCCACGCTGAATCAATTGAGGGAAAGCATCCAGTCCAAGAAAGAAGCGTTTTCCGCCCTGGAGAAAGCCCACCTGAAGCTCCAGGAGGCCAAGAAGCAGATTGACGGGTACGCAAGGAATCTGGAACAAAAAGTGAAGGAGCGCACCGCCGAACTGGGCCGGGCCCAGGACGAACTGCTGGAGATGAACCGCAACCTGGAATCCAGAGTTCAAACCCAGCTGGTCCAGCTGGAACGAACCAACAGGCTCCGCCGGTACCTCTCCCCCAAGATAGCCGAGATGATTCTTACCCAGGAAGGCGCCGACCAGGGTACATCCGAGCGAAAAATGATGACCGTGGTCTTTACTGACATACGCGGTTTTTCCAGACTCACGGACAGCCTCGAGCCGGAAGAGATTTTTCACCTGCTCGATCAATACCTTTCCGAGATGATCGAGACGGTCCATCGGTTCGATGGTACCCTGGACAAGATCATGGGAGACGGCCTGCTCATCTTCTTCGGGGACCCGATTCCCATTGAAGATCACGCACAGAGGGCTGTGTCAATGGCCCTTGAAATGCAGAAGACGGTCTTTGATCTTCGAAACGAATGGCTCGAGTACGGCCACGAACTGGCCATAGGGATCGGCATCAACACGGGCTACATGACTGTGGGGAACATAGGCCCTGAAAACCACCGGGACTACACGGTCATCGGAAACCAGGTCAACGTGGCGGCCCGCCTTGAATCCCTTGCCGGCCCCGGGCAGATACTGGTCAGCCAGAGGACCATGAGCCGGGTGCAGGACCTGGTGGAGGCGGAATATGTGGATGAAATAAAAGTGAAGGGGATCCACGCACCCGTAAAAACTTACGATATCAAGGGATTCAAACTGAAGAGCAACCCTCCCCCTCTTTAAAACAGATCGTCCAGGTCACCGTCCCCGCTCCCCGGCATCTCACCGTGTTCCTGGATGTGCTGCTGGATCCGTTCGCTCTCCCGCCTGGAGTACATCCTGTGTTCTTCAAAATCGAACCAGACGGCTGAGAAACCGGCTTCCATCTTCTCCTGTAGTTCCTGCCGGATGTCAGGGGTACCCTTTATGTCAAGAACGTTGCGGCCTTCGTCGTAAAACCGGAACACGCCTTCCGCCGCCGGGACCCGGCTGATGCTCTCCCTGTTGAACGGCAACAGTTTCTCCGGCGGCTTGGGGTTGCACCCCATGAAGAGTCGGAGGTCGCATTGGAGACATCTCTTTGCCTCCCGCACGGCCTGTTCGCCGTCATACCCAAAGGCCACCTCTTCAAACCCGGACACCCGTTCCTTCACATCCCGTTCCGGAACGCTTTCACGCGGTTTCCCGGCAAATCCCTCTTCGCGGCCCATGTGTGGATCCGGGTCCTCCTGCTCAAAGAGGACTTCATCGATCCACCCGTCCCCTCCCAGGGCTCGGTCAATGGACGATGCCCCCCGCCGGCCGACTGCTATGGCGTGGATCACGGAACCTGCCGGGTTTGTAACGTCTCCACCGGCGTAGACCCCCTCCATCCCTGTTTCGAGGGTGTCGGGATTTACTCTAATGAGGCCCTTGTCCACAGGTACCCTCCTGTCATGTTCTATGAACGACAGGTCAGGGACCTGGCCCACAGCGACGATCACCTGATCCCCTGCTATGGACTGCTTCACATCGTCAAAGGCCGGAGAAAAGGTCCCCTGATCGTCAAAGACGCTGGAACACCTCACCAGTTCCACGCCGGTAACTTGACCCTCTTTGCTCAGGATCTTACCGAGACCCCATGAGGGCATCAGTTTGACACCTTCCGCAAGCGCCCTTTCCACCTCCCATTCATGGGCAACCATCTCTTCACGGGCTTCCAGGCAGGCCACCGTCACATTCCCGGCGCCGCATCTCAGGGCGGTGAGGGCCGCGTCGACGGCCACACTGCCTCCGCCTATCACAATGACCCGGCCTTTCAGCGCTATCTCTTTGCCGTCGGCAACATCTGCCAGAAAATCCACACCCCACAGGACATGGGGCAGCCCAACTCCGTCAACCGGAATGCGCCCGCTCACCTGTGCGCCCACAGCCAGAAGAACAGCATCGAAGCCAACACTCGTGAGACGGTCTATATTGAAATCCTTCCCCAGGGACTCCTCGGTCCTTAATTCGATACCCGTATCCAGGATGTGGTTGATCTCCCTGTCCAGTATTTCCTTTGGGAGGCGGTATCGGGGGATACCGTAACGCATCATGCCCCCGGCCTCTTTGCGGGCCTCAAACAGGCTCACGGTATGCCCCTTTTTGCGGAGATAAAAGGCCGCAGTCAGCCCGGCAGGCCCGGCCCCGACTATGGCCACCTTCCTGCCCGTATCCTTCCCTGTGGTTGCACCTTTCTTCCACAGCCCCTTTTCACCGTCAGCAGCATAGCGCTTCAGGGCGCAGATGGCCACAGGGTCATTGACCTCTCCCCTGCGGCACACCTCTTCGCAGGGGTGGACACAGATCCTGCCCAGAACCCCCGGGAAGGGGACCTTCTCCCTGATGACCGCGTTGGCTTCATCCCTTTTCCCCCGGGCGACGAGTCGCACGTATCCGGAAACGTCTACACGGGCGGGACAGGCCTCCCGGCAGGGGACCAGATCCTCTTCTTTTTTGCCGGGACGTACGGATTTGTCCGTGAGGGCGCCCGTGGGGCAGACCTCCACGCAGGCCGTACAGAAGCTGCAGGCGGAGTCCTCGAGCGTCGGTCCCAAAGTACCGATCCGCACCAGCCCATTTTTATCGTAGACAAAACCCATCGCCTCTATCCCGCGGAGGTCGCGGCAGGCGCGAACACAGCGGGTACAGCCTATGCAGAGGTTGTAGTTGCGGATAAAGAGGGGCTGATCTTCCAGGATGGGAAGATCCGTGGGGACCCACCCGGGAGTGGCAGGCGGAATCCCGATGTAACGGGCCACATTTTGCAGTTCGCAGCGACCGAACAGGCTACAGCACCGTTCGTTTTCAGGCACGTTGGCGGAACACTGGGTCCTGGGGCAGCCCTCCTGCTGGGCGCAGGTCAGGCAGGCGTGCGAGTGGCGGGTCAGGATCGGGATGAGGTTTTCCCGGCGCTCTGCCTCGATCCGGTCGCTCTCGGTGGTGACGACCATCCCCGGCCTCACTTCGGTTGAACAGGAGGCTACCAGGTCCGCTTCGCCTTCCACTTTCACCACACAGAGGCCGCACCCTTTTGCCGTCTTCCCGGATACAACGTTTGTAATCTTCCGGTCGCCCTGATACACCACCTTTGCCGGCTCCTGACCTTCTGCCGGCGGCAGATCAGGGTGTGAACAGAGGACAGGGATATAGATATCGAGGCTCCGGGCCGCATCGAGGATAGTGGTTCCTGCATGCACACTCGTCTCCCGACCGTTGATGTTCAATGTCACCTGGTTCATCTGTTCCTACTCCCATCGGAAGGGCCAAAAGCCAACAGATTTTCAGCCGCAGACTCGCAGAAAGGCAGACCTAAGGCGTGAGGCGTAAGGCAAAACCGAAAGATATTTGCTACTTCTTCCTTCCTTTTCCTTTCTGACACATTGCGTACCCGAAAAGGGCTGCACCGACGGCTCCGGCAATCTGAGGGTCCCATTTCGTCGTCATGCGTTCAAGGCCGATCAAGGGCATGAGACGGTCCATGACGCCACGGTTTTTGGCCATGCCGCCGGTCACGGCGAATTCGGGATTTACACCCATCCGGTCCAAGAGAGAGTAGATGCGTTCCGCCATGGCCTTGCAATAGGCGGCGAGCACCTGTTCCTTGCTCCAGCCCTTGTGCAGGAGACCGGTGGCCTCGGATTTTGCATAGACCACACAGGTACTGGAAACGGCCGCGGGCTCTTCCCCTTCGTATTGAAAGGAAAGGTCGCCGACCTCGTCGACGGGAATCGCCAGGAGATCGGAAAAGACCTCCATGCCTCGGCCCGTTCCGGCCGCACACTTGTCATTCATCAGGAAGTTGGCCACCCTGCCCTTCTCGTCACACTGGATGGCCTTGATGTCCTGCCCGCCAACATCCAGGACGGTCCGGACCCGCGGCCCGTAGATGAAATTCGCGCCTCGGGCGTGGCACGCGATCTCGGTAATGGACCGATCCGCAAAGGGGACGTTGACCCTTCCATAGCCGGTGCCGACACAGTAATCCATCCTGTCTTCCACCATGTCCGTGCGTTCCAGTGCCCGATTCAAGGCATTTCGCGCGCTGTTGGGGCTGTCGGATCCCGTTCGCATGTTTGCGTACGCAAAAACCCTTCCGTCCGCCATGATCACGGCCTGGGAGCTGACAGATCCCACGTCGATCCCTACGGAGACATACCTGGCGCGCTTCCAGTCCGTATCAGGATCTTTCCAGTTGGACTCCGGCCATCTCCAGAATTCCCGTTTTTTCTTTTCCGACATTGTCCAAATCTCCGACCCTGTGGATTCTCCTCATAGCCCGGCGGCGATCATTGCAGCGCCCACAGCCGCGCCGAACTCGGGGGCATCCGGGATGAAGAGGTTTTCCAATTGAAGCTCCTTTTTCATCAATTCCACAAGCCCGGGGTTCCTGGCCACGCCACCTAGCATCACCATGTCCTCATTCACGCCGACCCTCCTGATCATGGACACGATACGGTCCGCCATGGCGTCGTGGACGGCCCTGCTGATGTCGGTCCCGTCGATTTTCGCATGGATCAAGCCCACCACCTCGGACTCGGCAAACACGGCACACTGGGCATTCATGGGGATCTTTTTTTCGGATTTAAGCGCCAGGGGACCCATCTCTTGCACGGTCACTTCCAGGGCCCTCGCCATCGTCTCTACGAAGAGCCCGGCGCCGGCGGCGCACGCCTCATTGACGGCAAAGTCCAACACGTTCCCATCGGCATCGATCTTCGCGGCACGACCTTGTTCCGCGCCCACATCGGCCACGGTCCTGCTGTTGGGGAAAAAATAGTTGGCCGCCCTGGCCATGGCCTTGATATCATCGACCTTCGTATCGGCTATCTTGAATGCATTCCCTCCACTTCCGATTCCCCCAATCTTCCGGATCTCTTCCCGGGAAACGCCGGCTGATTCAAGGGCCTGAGCAAGCGATACCTCGACGGCCTTTTCCAGATCAAAACCGGTCAATACCTTTCCTTTTCCTATGATCTGAACGTCTCTCAAAATGACGGCCTTGGTGTTTTTCGCACCGCAATCGATCCCTGCGGTTATCATTCGTCAACCTCCCTTTGAGGATCCATGATTGACCTTTATTAGAGACGGCAATTCCCATATTACCTTCCCGGCCCGGATTTCTCATCAATAATCTGCTGTGACCACGGATCGTCCAAAACACCAAACCTGAAGGAGAGGGTGGACTTGGCGCCGGGTTCCCCCTTGATTTTCTCCGCGAATGTGATGGATTGTCAGAATCGTGACTTTTCAGCGGGGGAAGTAATGTTTTTTTCGAGAACCTCATGAACGGGAGAGACCCGAACGAGGTGATCTTCAACCGGACGGGCTGTTTTGACGTGGGCCCCGCGTGCGGGGGGGTGGGGTCACATGGTGCTGGAAATGCGGACCGAGAAAGCGGACGCCTAAGGGGCACTAAAGGAGTCGTTCCAGGTTAATGGTCTTGGAGGGGCTGAAGCGGTTCGCGCTGAAGAAATGGATCAGCCTGGAATCATTCCAGTCCACCAGGGTGTTGACTTTCTTGACGCCGACCGTTCTCAAATGATCCATGAATTCATTGATCAACTGTTCACCGATCCCCTTCTCCTGAAAATCGGGATCAACGCCGATGGTGTCCAGGCGTGCTTCTTCCTCGAAAATCCCATATTCTCCCATGTAGATTTCCCCCATGACAAACCCCACCACCGTCCCATCTTCTTTCTCCGCCACCAACGACGCAGGCAGATAGTCTCTGGATTCAAAGAGTTTTTCAAACTTCACCTCATAGTACTCCGCCCGGGAAGCCTTGAGTATCTTCTCGTC